>CANRKJ010000004.1 GCA_947631185.1 uncultured Clostridia bacterium
TCACTATGTGGTTGGCGATATGTACCTCCACTACGGACTTTCACCGATTAACTAAACGACATGCCCGTCGCACTAAGACAACTGGGTAGAAAATTCTACCCAGTTAATTATCTATTTAACTAAAATTCAATTTTTCTTTTTTCTCTCTTCTCATAACTATAATAAAAATTATAATTACTATTATTGCAACTCCTACTAATCCTAATAAAATAATAATTGGTAAGAAATCGAATTTTTTTTCTATTTCAAATGATACTCCTGATACTTCTGACTCACCTTCTATCGATTCTTCAGCTAACAAATTTATAGTGTAATTTTGGTCATTTATTGTATATGTTACTGTTCCCAAAATATCACCCTTTTTAATAGGTAGCTTTATATCGTTCAAATTAATTTTTCCTCCAGAACTATTCGGCTTTTGATTATTAATTTGTATTATACTAATATCTTCTGCTAACTCTAAATTTAAATATTCTTTTTTTCCATCTACAGTTTCAATTTGTATTGTATTTATAACTGACCCTTTACTCAAATATTTTTCTATTTTATAATTATTAAATCCATAATCTAATAATAATTTTGTATCATGATATCTTGCACTAACTCCATCAACTTTTCCATCTGCATGTAAAACCACTGCTACTAGTTCAAATTCATCCTTTTTAGCACAAGTTACCAAACAATTTTTAGCAGGTGTAGTAAATCCAGTTTTTCCAGCTATAGCATATGGATAATAATTTGGGCTATCCTTAATCAAAAAAGCATGAGTATTTTTAAATATTCTAGGCTCTCCTTCATATATATCAGTATCTGGCAAAGAACATTCTGTCAAAGCAGATATTCTTCTAAAATCTTGATTTTGCATACAATATCTTTCAATCAAAGCCATATCATAAGCTGTTGAATAATGATTTTCATCATGCATTCCATTTGCATTAAGAAAATTTGAATTAACACACCCAATCTCTTTTGCCTTTTCATTCATAAGTTTTGAGAATTCATTAACATTTCCAGAAATATATTCAGCTAAAATAGTTGCAGCTTCGTTAGCAGAACGAAGCATCATTACTTCTAATAAATTTTCTATTGTAAAAGACTCTCCCACCTTAATTCCTGCAGTAGTATATCCACTAGGAATAGATTTAATAGCATATTCACTAGCAGTAGCATAATCATTTAAATTATTACAATTCTCTAAAACTAATATTGCTGTTAATATTTTAGTAATACTTGCAGGATATAATCTTTCATTCATATTTTTTTCATATAAAACTTTTCCTGTATTAATTTCGAGCAAAACTGCTCCCTCAGAATGTAAATCCAATTGTTGACTTATATTGGTTTTATTTTCTGTAGCCATATTTTCAGTGGCTAATGAATTATAAAAAAAACCACAAATTAAATATATCATTAAAAAGAATATAAATATTTTATTTTTCATAAAATTCCTCAATATTATTAAATAAATTTAAAATACAATAATCAATCTTTATAACCTTATTTAATATATGCTAGCATATATTAAATATACCTTTTACATAACAAAGGCGACTAAAAGTCGCCTCAAAATTAGTATCTGAAAAAATTCCTCAATAACTAACATTTCTATAACCAATATTTAATAATCTTAAATTATATTTGTCTTTTTAGCTTAATTGTTGGCTTTATACCTGCATTAGAATTATTATTAAATTCTAAATTTGAATTATTATTAAACCCTAGATTTGTATTATTATTAAATCCTGAATTTGTATTATTATTAAATTCTAAATTTGGATTATTATTAAATTCCAGATTTGGATTATCATTATATCCTGGATTTGGTATAACATCTTCTTTTATTTTTGGCATTACACTAGAAATATCATGTTTCTCATTAATATCTACTGTAGTGTCTATCATTTCATTCAATTCATCATTTGTTACTATAGAAACATTATCTAATTTTTTAGAAATTACAATAACTTTACGTAAAAGAGCCATTTTCCAATATGCATCTTGAATTTCTTTTCCTGTACTTGATGTTAAAAGTAAAGAAACAGAAAGAAATAAAAATGTCATTGCAATAATTATAGGTGTTCTATACATCGCATCAACTAAAGATATATTTATTAAAACATCACTAACTAAAACTCCTGCCAATGCCCCAGCCATTGAAAAAACTAAAATTAGAAAAGTTCTTTTAACTTTCATCCAAAAAATATGATTTTTAAAGGATTTTTCATTATACATACTCTATACCCCACTATATATAAAATAAAGAATAGTGAATAAAGAACACTTATTATTCCTTATTCACTGCGATGAATAACATCGCACATCTGGAGCTTTCGACCAGAATCGAACTGGTGACCCCATCCTTACCATGGATGTGCTCTACCTACTGAGCTACGGAAGCATTCATACAACAATATTATACCATTATATTCCCTGGTGTCAATATATTTATATAACAACAGCGGACTTTTTTTAACATTATATTATTATTAAAAAAGTCCGCTATTTTTATATATATAATTAAGCTCTTGGATGTGATTTGTTATAAATTTCTTTTAAATTCTCATCTTGAAATTGCATATATACTTGAGTTGAAGATATATCAGAATGTCCTAACATTGTTTGAATTGCTTTTAAATCTGCACCATTTTGTAATAAGTGTGTAGCAAAAGAATGTCTTAGAACATGTGGTGTAATATCTTTTGTTATGTGAGCTTGCTCTTTGTAATACTTAACTATTTTCCAAAAACCTTGTCTTGTTAATCTTTTTCCATTTATATTTACAAATAAGGCTTTAACACTTTCATCTTTTATTAAAACTGGTCTAGCCTTTTCTATATATTCTTTCAAAGCATTAAGAGATAAGTTTCCTAAAGGAATCGTTCTTTTTCTTCCTCTAGTAGAACATGTAACATAGCTTTCTTCAATATTAACATTTTCTATATCTAAAGAAATAATCTCTGTAACTCTCATTCCTGTGGCATAAGCAAATTCTAACATTGCTTTATCTCTTATTCCCTTTAAATCTATATTTTGTGGTTGTTCTAATAAAAGTTCTACTTCTTTTGCAGTAAGTATACTTGGAGCCTTTTTTTCAACCTTAGGAGATTGTACTCCAGAAGCAGGGTTTTTCTTTATCTTTTTGTTTCTAACTAAAAATTGATAAAAAGATTTAATTGAAGCTATATTCCTAGATATTGTTGACTTTTTCTTACCTATAGAAGATAAATAATCAAAATATGAATTTAATTGATTACTAGTCATCTTCAAGTAATTAATATCATTAGTTTCTAAATAATCTTTAAATTGAATTATATCTCTCTTGTATGATTGCAATGTATTATTAGATAATTTCTTGTCATTTTCAAGAAATTCTAAGAAAAATTTAATTTGCTTTTCCATCTTTTCCCACCTAACATTAAAATTTCCAAATTGAATTATTTAATATCAATTAGTTCTTAGTAAACCGTAATTGATTTACATAAGCTTACTATGTTATATCAAATTAAATTCAAAAAGTAAAGCTTTTTTAGTAAAAAACTTGAATTTTTTTAAATATTTTGTAAGAAATTGCAAGTTCTATTGTCGAAGAAATACTTGATATTATAAGGATTATAATAAATAATATACTTAATTTTAACATTTGAATTTTTATGTCTACATTCCTATTTTTTATTTTTTTACAAGAATTTATACAGTAAACAGAAAATAATATTATACATGGAATATAAATTATATTCTGAAAACCTAAAGTTGATACAGCAAACAATATTCCCTTTCTAATCCCATATGTTTTGAGTAAAGAAGAAATCACAAATCCCACCGAAAAACCTTTATATAAATCTATAAAATATATAAATAATCCTCCAATTATAGTAAAAGAAAGTAGAAAAATTATTCCAACAAATTTTATCTTAGAAATAAAGGAATTTAAAAATAAAGTTTTTATTTCTGTATTTTCTATATTAATAATATTTTCTTTAAAATTATAAAAATAATTCTTTGATTGCTCCAGATTTTCTTCTGTTAAACTATTTACACATATTACTCCTAAACAAACACCTACTATAAAAAAAATACATACTTTTATATATAAAAATTTATTATCATTTATATGATTTATGATGACTTTCTTTATCATACTATCCTCCTAAATAATATAATAAATTCTATTCTAAGTATTTAAAAAAAATGATAAATTTTATGTAAAATTTATTAATTTGTTGTCAAAGCTTTTATATAGTAGGAAAATTAAAAAAAGTTATAAAGATTATTAACTTTATAACTTTCTTAGTTTTACTACAAAAAAACCTTCATATAATTCATTTGGGCAAACCAATAATGCACCACTTAGTTTACAATTTAGTTTTGGTATTTCCTGAAAATTTAACATATCTATAGGAACTATTTCAACTAATTTTTTATCAATCATTTCTTGAACAATATTTTCATTTTCATCTTTTAAAATTGAACAAGTGGAATAAACCATTTCTTTACCTTTTTTTAATACATTAATTGCTTTAAATAATAATTCCCTTTGCACTTTTTGGGATTTTAATACTAAATTTTCTGAAAAAAATTTATATGTAAATTCATTATTTAATAAAATCGTTCCACTACCACTGCATGGACTATCTAATAAAATTTTATCAAATGAAAAAAATTCATCTAAATTTCTTGAATCTTTTTTAATTATAGTTATACATTTTGCTCCTTGCTTGTCTATATTATATTTTAGTTTTTCTATTCTTATTCTATTTTTTTCACAAGCTGTGATATAAGATTTATTTTGAGATAATGCCGAAATCTGTGTTGTTTTTCCACCAGGTGCTGCAGCCATATCAAGTATATCTTCATTATCTTTGGGATCCAAAATTAAAGGAGGAATCATAGATGATAAATTTTGCAAATAAATTTTCCCTTCTTTATAAATATCCATCTTTTCTATATCACATTCTTTAACACCATTTAAAATAAATGCATCTTTGTACCAAGATACCCTTTGAAAGTTAATCTTGTTTTTATTAAATACATCTATTATTTCTTCAACATTAGATTTGATTGTATTAACTCTTAATGTCACTTTTCTATTACTATTAAATCCATCAATTATCGTATCTTTATTTTCTGTACCATATTGATTTTCTAACTTACTATATAAATATTGTAAATTCTCATTCATATTATATCACCAGATTATTCTACCTTACCATAGTTTCCGCCACCACCAGCATTTATTTTCATTTCACCATTTTTAGCTCTAATTATATTATTTGCTATTTTGTCACCTACAACAGCTTCAATATCATCATTTCCTAAATTATGTAAAATGTTCATTTCTGTTCCAAATGTATCTAATAATTTATCTATGGTTTTTTGACCTACTCCTGGAATAAATGTTAAAGGTATTTGGTATATATATTCTGGTCTATTTTTAGGACTTAAAGATTTTTCTTTATCTTTAATAATTTCAATTCTATCAAAAACTCCCATTGTAATATTTTTGCTATCACATGTATCACATTTTGTAACAGGAGCATCCCCTTCTATCCTCTTACCACATATTTCACAATATGTTCTGTGATATTTTCCTAATTTTGGGTCTAATCCATAGTTTTTTACTATTTTTCTTCCATCTTCATTTTTTAATACTTTAACAAATTCCTTAAAACTAAGATTTTCCATAATCATTTTATTATATTCTCTAGCTATTCTTGGAAGAGAATGAGCATCTGAATTTGTCAAAAATGTTTTTTCTTCTAATTCTGAAATTTGATCTGCTAAAAATGTATCTGAACTTAATCCTAACTCAATAGCTAATATATCATCATACTTTTCCTTAAAAATTCTTTTCAATCTTGAAGTACAATTTCCATAAAAACTTTTATATGGTGTAAATGCATGAGCTGGAACTAATATTCCATTATATTTTTTTACAATATCTATTAAATCATATGCTGATAAATTTGCTCTTTGTGAACTAAGAGTAATATTTTTTATATGTTTAGACATTTCTTTTGAAAAAGCTTTTATATCTGATAAATGTGGAAAATAACATAAATTATGAGCACTACCAGTTTTTCCATCATCATTTAATTCTGAGGTCTCTATTTCACTTCCAAGTATAATACAAACTTTATCCTTATATATGATTCCACCATCTTCTATTTCATAAGCTTCACCATTTCTTAAAAAGTTTTCAATATCTTCTATCACGTATGGTGATGCACAATCTATAATTCCTACTAAGTTAATTCCCTTTCTATCTACACACTCGTTGGCTATATTAGCGAAATTTAAACTTTTCGCTGCTGTAATTTTTATTGGTTTTCCATTCTCTGATCTACCTATATGTACATGTAAATCTGCAAATATTTCATACATAGTTTTCTCCTTTTATATATCATTTTTTATTGCTCTTCTAATTTTCATCTCAGCATCTTTTTTTGCCATATCAGCTCTTTTATCATATAATTTTTTACCTTTTCCAACACCAATTTCTATTTTAACTTTATTACCTTTAAAATACATTGAAAGTGGAATAATGCTTACACCTTTTGTTTTTATCATCCCATATAATTTATTAATTTCTCTTCTATTAAGTAACAGTTTTCTATCTCTTAAAGGATCTTTATTAAAAATATTACCATGCTCATATGGGCTAATATGCATTCCATATATCCAAGCTTCACCATTTTTTATTGTAACATAGGTATCTTTAATGTTAACTTTACCATTTCGTATTGATTTTATTTCTGTACCACTTAAAACTATACCAGCTTCATATTTCTCTGATATCATATAATTATGCATTGCAGTGGGATTTTTAGCTATTATTTTATTCATATGAACACCTTTCAAAAAATATATTCGTATAATATAACGAACTTTTTACACTAGAAAAAATCCTAATGTAAAAAGTTCACTTTTATTTAAGCTTTATTTGCTGAACAAAATACATCTTTTATTTTATGACTAACTGTTTCTTTTATTTCATCTCTACCTGCTCCTAAATACTTTCTTGGATCAAATACAGATGGGTCTTCATTAAATACTCTTCTAATTTGAGCTGTCATAGCAAGTCTTAAATCTGTATCAACATTTATTTTTGATACTCCTCTTTCTCCAGCCTCTTTAAGCATTTCATCTGGGCAACCTTTTGCCCCTGGTATATTAGCTCCATTATTATTACACATTTCAACAAGTTTTGGTATAACTGTAGATGCTCCATGAAGTACTATTGGAGTATTTGGCAATAATTCTTTTACCTTTTCTAAAATATCAAATCTTAATTTTGCTTCACCTTTAAACTTATATGCACCATGACTTGTTCCAATAGCAATTGCTAAAGAATCACACCCTGTTCTTTCAACAAATTCTTTAGCTTGTTCTGGATTAGTATATTTAGCATTGTCATCAGAAACATTAACTTCGTCTTCAACACCAGCAAGTGTTCCTAGTTCTGCTTCTACTACTACTCCATGTGAATGTGCATAATCTACAACCTCTTTTGTAATTCTAACATTTTCCTCAAAATCATATTTTGATGCATCTATCATAACTGATGTAAATCCATTGTCTATACACATTTTACAAGTTTCAAAATCTGGTCCATGATCTAAATGTAAAGCAATTGGAATATCTGTAGTTTCAACAGCAGCTTCTACCATTTTTAATAAATATGGTATCCTAGCATATTTTATAGCACTTGATGAAACCTGTAAAATTACTGGTGACTTTGCTTCATTTGCTGCATCTGTAATCGCTTGTATAAATTCCATATTATTTATATTAAAAGCTCCTATAGCAAAATGCTCTTTCATTGATTTTTCAAACATTTCTTTTGTTGTTACTAATGGCATAATAAAATCCTCCCTTAATTAAACTTTAATTTAAGATAATATTTTATAAAAAAATTATATTATCTTACACTATTTTTTACTGAAACAATTTTATTTATTTTTTTTATATTTGTCAATATGCGAAAAAAAAAATAGTGACTGTTATACTACAGCCACTATCTTTATATTATAAGAAAAACTGATATACAATTTTTCTTTGACAAACAAAGACGCCAACTTAAAATGTTCTAATACATTAACAATATCCGCTTTGTCCTGTACTAAAATCTAGATTCATAACTTCCACATTTTGATTCATCTGGATTACCAGTATTGCAATTTTTACAAGGCATAACAGTTATATTATTAAGCATGCATATACATTTTTCTTGTCCATTATATTTGCAACTATGAACCTCACAATTAATTTTTTGAGACATTTTAAAATCCTTCTTTCGAAAAAATTTGTGAAAAAATTTCACAATTATATTTTCTGCAAAAATCTAATTAAAATACATCAAAATTTATTTTTTATAAAATTTATCTCCTACAAATTCACATGGTAATGTTTTCAAATTATCTATAAAATCATTATATCTTGAAACATATGCTTTTTGTGTATCAGCATCAATTTTATAAAAACCTGTATATACCTGTTCAATTTCATCTCCAATTATATTACCTTCACTATCAATCATATATAAATTTAAATCTGCATAATGATTATCATTAAACTCTATTACATCATCCAAATTTCCAAACAAATAAATTCCTATTCCTAATAAAGAAGTGTCAACATAATCATATTCACCATCTATAATTTGATTATAATTACTATCAATTACAGTATACTTATCATTCATTTTCTTTACTATATATTTTTGATCCAGAATTAAAATTTCTTTATAAGATTCTGATAATTTTTCTCCATTTTGATTTACAAAGGTAATCTGTCCATTTTTGTTATAATCTTTGTATAAAAAGATATCTCCTATCTTCTCTAATATCTGAGCATTTCCTTTTAAAGACTTTTTTACTCCTCTTTCTGAAAACCAACCTTGTTCTTCTTTATCTATATTATAAAATGGTATTGTTCCATCAGAAAAAATATATAACCTATTTTCATCATAATCTAATTTTTGACAATCTAATGGTAATTGATATTTCAAATCATCTTTTTTTGCTAGAACATAAGTATCATTCAATCCCATACTAGATTCTGTTACTATTACATCATATTCATCATTATAATCATATCTATATGTATATAATTCTGAATTATCGTCATATGCTGGAACTGAATTTATTTGGTTAGAAATTGAAGGAATTTCAAATTCCATTTCTTCTTCCATTCCAATAGTATTATAATAAAAATCTTCTAATTCTTTTATCTTTGCTTCATAGTCTTGATCTGAAGATTCACTTACATATGATTTTACAACTCTTTGATTTTTTAATATAATTTCAGATATTCCGTCTTTACATACAAGTGCAATCTGGAAATTTTTATCAAAAACTTTTATTGTAGTAAATGGTGTTGCAAAATCATATTCAAAAGGAATTACTTCTTCACCTGCTGTATTTACATAACCATATTTTCCATTTTTCTTGATATTTATATATATATTGTTTTCTTCAAGCTCTGTTATATACTTAAAATAACTATCTGAATACTCTATTTGATTTTCATTCTTTTTTTCTAAAATATATGCTCCAATATACTTATAAAAATATATCATTCCAAATAAAACAACTATAGAACCACATATCACTAAAATAATCGAAATAGCTGACGTACTTTCTAACTCTCTTAGATTTTCTTTTAAAATATTTTTTATAATAATAATTGCAGAAATAAATGCAAAAATAGAAATAATAGGTTGTTTAATCAAAATAAAAAATACTGTAAAGAAAAATATTCTATAGCCCAAACTTAAGCCGTAATTTGACTTATTATTTATATATCCTAACAAATTAATAAAAAGTGCTAATCCTATTATAATGTAAATTGCCAATTTAATAATATTTACAATTTCATTTTCTTGAACAGTAAGTAAAATAGAATCTTTTGGAATCTTTAATAAAAAAAATATAATTAATATTCCTATTAGAATATTTTGCAACCCTATTAATAAATTTACTATCTTTCCCTTCATTTTTTTATCCTTTTCTTTTGACTTTTTATAATTCAACAATATAATTTATTTGTTTTTATATATTGATATACTTCATTAGTTAAATAATTTTTTGTGTCTTCTTTTTTTAAAATTAAATTTCTTACTTTAGTTGACGATATATTTAAATAGTTATTATTACTTACAATGCTAATTTTATCATTTACTTTTATTTCATGGAGCCTATCTAAAATAATATAATTAAATTTTTCTAATTTATACGAATCCTTCCAATTATTAATTTTTATATAATTATCAGACCCCATAATAAAGTACTTTTCACAATCATAATTCTTATCTATATAATCAAAAGCATCTATAGCAAACATTTTTTTATTAGCTTTTATTTCAAAATCATTTACTTCAAGATTAGTGTTACCATTTATAAGTATATTTAACATATTTATTCTATGATTACTTGATATTAAACCCATTTTATTATAAAAATCATTCATGGGTACAAAAATCACTTTATCAAGTCCTATTTCTTTTATTGCCAACTTTGCCATTTCTAAATGTGCAATAGTTGGAGGATTAAAACATCCTCCAAAAAAACCTATCTTTTTCATTCTATCCTTCCATTACAAATTTTTTAGCTTTTTCTTTTAATTCTTCTAATGTTCCATTATTTTCAATATAATAATCATAATTAAAATCATCTACATTTGCATCTGCAGAATTTGAAAGAATTTTTTCTACTCTATTACTTGTTATTAATAAAGCTTTTACATTAAGTAAATCTTTAACTTTTTTTATCTCAGTAACTTCTCTTATATGAATAAACATTATATCTTGTTCATCATTTTTAAAAAACTCTTCGGCTTGTTCCTTAATATAAGTAATTGGATAATTATTATAATCAATGCTCATTTGTTTTAAATCTGCTAAAAATTTTCTACTTTTTTCGTCTTTTTCTCCATTCCAATTAACTAAAACTTTTGCAGCTTCCTTCACTTTATCTACAGAAGAAATATTTTTCACTTTTGCAAATTCACTACAAAACTCAACAAATGTATCTTTCCCTACTCCACCTGATCCATTTATAACAACTATTTTTTTATCCATATTATCCTCCATGCATTACATCTTTTATATATTGAACTTCTTCATCAGAATCTAATCTTAAAAATAATGGTTCTCCTTTTTCTATAACATTTATTTCTTTTAAACAATTATTTTGATATAAACTATCCCATGATTTTAGTTTATCATCGTTAATTCCCAATTGATTAAACATAGAATTTGAAGTATTTTTCATAAATGGCATAATTAAAATAGCAATTTTCCTTAGAGAATCCACCAAATTGTACATTACTAAAGATAAATATTCTTTTTCTTCATTTTTGGCTAATACCCATGGTGAAGTTTCATCTATATATTTGTTTGTTCTTGCAATTATATTCCATATTTCAGCAATTGCATCACTAATTCTATATTCATCCATATTTTTTTCTACTAAATTAATTTTTTCAGATATAAAATTATGCATATTTTTGTCTATATCTTTTTCTACAGATAAATCTGCCTTCAAACAACCACCAAAATATTTATTTATCATTCCTATTGTTCTATTTAATAAATTTCCTAAATCATTACATAAGTCATAATTAAATCTTTCAACAAAACCCTCAGGTGTAAATAAAGAGTCTTGAGAAAAACTCAATTCTCGTAATAAATAATATTTTGTAGCATCTATACCATATCTAGAAATTAAATTTTCAGGATATATAACATTTCCTTTTGATTTAGACATTTTTCCATCTTTCATAACTATATATCCATGTGCATATATATGTTCTGGAATTTCTAAACCTAATGACATTAAAAATATAGGCCAATATATACCATGAAATCTAATTATATCTTTTCCAACAACTTGAAACTGTGCTGGCCAATACTTCTTAAATAATGTATCATCATCACTCATATATCCTAATGCAGTTATATAATTAGTTAAAGCATCTACCCAAACATACAAAACATGTTTAGGATCATTTGGCATTTTAATTCCCCAATCAAATGTAGTTCTTGTGATACATAAATCCTCTAAACCTGGTTTGATAAAATTGCTAAAAATTTCATTTTTTCTAAATTCAGGAAGTATAAAATCAGGATGCTCTTCATATAATTTTAATAATTTATCTTGATATTTTTTCATATTAAAAAAATATGATTCTTCTTTCATCTTTTTTACTTCTCTATTACATTCAGGACATTTTCCGTCTATTAATTGAGTTTCAGTATAGTAAGTCTCACATGGCATACAATACCAGCCTTCATATGATCCTTTATAAATATCACCATTTTCTATAAATTTCTCAACTATTTTTGTAACAGCTTTTTCATGATGTTCATCAGTAGTTCTAATAAAATCATCATATTCTATTTCCATAAGTTTCCATAATTTCTTAGCCTCTTCTGCCATTATATCTACATGCTCTTTAGGAGTTCTACCAAGCTTTTTTGCAACTTCTTGTATTTTTTGTCCATGTTCATCTAATCCTGTAAGCATATATGCATCATAGCCCCTCATTTTTTTATATTTTTTTATTGTATCTACTAATGTAGTAGTATATGCTGTTCCAATATGAAACTTTCCACTTGGATAATATATTGGTGTAGTTATATAAAATGTTTTTTTCTCCATACTAATTTCTCCTTACCCACTTAATATAATTAATATTTTGAACCTCTATGATCTCTTGGGTCATATCCATCATCTTCTAGTTCTTCTTCATTTTCATTAGGCTCTTTTTTTTCACCACCTCCTGGAGGAGTTAATCCAACATCATCAAACTCTTTATAAATCTTTTCCTGTAATTTATTAATCAACTCTGTATTTTCTGGATTATTCTTTAAAACCATATTAAGTTCTTTTAAATGTATTTCTAATCTTTCTCTAAATTTTTCTTTTTCAGTCATACTCATATCTTCAGGTATTCTTTTTAACTGCATCTTATATGAATTACCTTGAGAATCAGTATAATCTATATAAGTATCATTATCTTCTGTTCTTTTTATTACTCCTGTTCTCATATGATATTTATTGATAAAATTATTTGCAATTTCTTCTGAATTGTCAACTTTTAATTCTGCTTCATCTTGTATCATTGCAACTTTAGATTTTCCAGTAGCTGTAGAAAACTGTATAATAGTAACTTCTCCTCCATTTTCATTAATATTACTATTATCCATTGCATCAAAAAGTGGTTTTGGATCTTTTACTATTAAAACAGCTTCTACATTATCCGTAGAAATTCCTTTTTGTTTACAATATTCTTCTACTTCTTTTTGCTTAGTCTCTTGAATATTCTTATTATTATTTTCATCATCATAATCTGGTTGATCATTATTTGTTGGTTTTATACCATCAGTATCTGTTTTTTCCTGTAATTTAGTATCTTCTTCAATTTCTTCTTCATTTTTTCTTAATTCATCATCTTCTATTTTTCTTTCTAATTCTGCCTCTTCTGCATTTTTCTCTTCAATTTCTTCTGGAGTCAAAATAACTGCTCTATCCGCATCTAAATCTGTATAATCATTTTCTTTTATTTTTTTAGCAGATATAGCTCTATTTCCTACTTCTTCAACACTATCAGGAACCAACTTTCCCTCTTCTATAGCTCTTACCAAACTGTCAACATTTTTTAGATAAAATTCTTCTTGTAAAATCTGTTCTTCTACATATTTTCGAACTTCTGATTTTTCTAAAAGATTATCTATTTTGTCTTTCAATTCAGGAGCAATATTAAATTCAGGTTTTCCTTTTTTATCATAAGTAATTGTTCCAATATCATTTCCGTTTTTATCAGTAATTAAATCAAAAGAATTTCCATCTTTATCTTTTAAAGTTACAATATTATATTCTGATAATTTAGAGTTTTCCTCATTTTCAGAAGTTCTCTTTTCCGTTTCTTTATATGCATCTTTTTTAGTTTTTTCTACTAAACTTTTTGGTTCATATACTGTTACATCACCCAATTCAGGGATTTTTATATCAACACTTTCAAAACCTTCTATTTCTTCATCTGCAGGAATATTTGCAATTAACTCTCCTCTTTGAATTTTATTAATATATTCATTTAAATTATAAACTTGATTTTCATATTCTAATAATTCAAATTTATTACCTTTGGTTTTATATTCGTTAATAGTTTTCGAGTTTTGCATCATTTTTATTTTAGTTATATATTTTCCATAAGAATCATATATATATTCATTTAATTCTTTTTCTGATAATTTCTCCATACTTATTTCTCACTTTCTATTTTAAATTTTCTTCAATAATATCTGCGAGTTGTTTTGCTCTTTCTGTAATATAATCTAAATCTTCACCTTCAATCATAACTCTAACTTTAGGTTCTGTTCCTGATGGCCTAATTAAAACTCTACCATTACTTGAAAATTCTTTTTCTAATTCATCTATTTTATTTTTTATAATATCAACCTTATCAAAATCAAATTTTTTATCAGAATCAACTTTTGCATTAATTAAGACTTGAGGATATATTTTTATTATTTTAGTATTTTCATATAAAGATTTTTTATTTTCAATCATTGACTTTATAAGCATAAGTGAAGTAAGAATTCCATCTCCAGTTGGATTATAATCTAAAAAGATTATATGTCCAGATTGCTCACCTCCAAAATTATATCCATTTTTCAACATTTCTTCTAAAACATATCTATCTCCTACTTTAGTTTGAATATAATTTAATCCATTTTCTTTTGTATATTTAGACATTCCTAAATTACTCATTACAGTTGCAACTACAGTGTCTTTTTGAAGTTTTCCATGTTTTTTTAGTGAATCAGAAATTATTGCCATAATCATATCTCCATCAACAATATTTCCTTTTTCATCTACTGCTAAACATCTATCTCCATCTCCATCATAAGCAATTCCTAAATTTAATTTATTTTCTTTAACAAAATTTTGAAGTTTTTCTAAATGTGTAGAACCACAATCGTCATTTATATTTATTCCATCTGGACTATCACTTATAATTTTATATTTAATCCCTAACTTCTTAAAAACTTTTTTTGCAACCTCATATGTAGCTCCATTTGCAACATCTAGCCCAACACAAAAATTTGAATCTAAATTGTCAAATGTTGTTCCAAACACTTTTATAAAAAAATCAATATATTCATCTATAAGTTCAGATTGTGAAGTTAATCTTCCTATATTTTCTCCAACAGCAGTAAATTCAGCAAGCATATCTGAATCCATTATTTCTTCAATTTCTTCTTCAAGTTCATCTGATATTTTCATTCCTTTATTACTGAAAAATTTTACTCCATTAAATTCAAAAGTATTGTGAGAAGCTGATATTACCACTCCTGCATCAGCATTTAATTTTTTAGTTAAATATGCTACACCTGGAGTTGGAATAATATCTAATAAAATAACATCTGCTCCATAGCTTAAAAATCCTGCAGCCATAGCACTTTCAATTAATCCTCCAGAAATTCTAGTATCTCTACCTATTAAAATTTTTGGCTTATGATTACTATGTTTCGCAAGAACATATGCACCTGCTTTAGCCACTCTAAAAACTAAATTAGGAGTAAGTTCAGTATTTGCAATCCTCCTAATTCCATCTGTTCCAAAATATCTTCTCATATATTCCTCCTGTAAAATTTATTTATACTATTATACATTTATATTATCAAAAATTCAATAATTTGTGCAATAAAAGTAATTAATTATTAAAACCTATACTAAATTACAAGTATAGGTTTCAAGTATATTTATTACTTTTAGTTTAATATTTAATCTACTATAATGTTTAATATATTTCCATTAATTTTTTTAATTTCTTTAATTGATTGAACTAATTTTTTCTCTTCGGTCTTATATAATTGTATTTTAATAAATATTCCATCACAAATATTTGAAATGATTCTTGTATTTGAAGAATTAAGAATATCTGGGGAATTTAAAATAACATAATCATAATCTACTTTTACATCATTTATAAAATTAAGCATTTTTTCTTTTGATATTACTATATCCTTATCATTTTTTCCTTTATTTATAATGTCAATATTTTTATTATCTGTGTGAGATATTATATTATTCTTTTTTATATTTGAAAAATAATCATAAAATCCAAGATTATTATCTATATTAAAAATATTATCTTCACCAACTAAATCAACAATCAAAATCTTTTTATCTGTACTTGCAAAAGATTTAGCTAAATTTGCTATAACCGAAAATGTCGAATTATCATCTTCAGTTGAAGTAACTAGCAAACTTTTTATAGAATTCTCTGCATTATTTGATATTTCTATCTCTGCTCTTAACAAATTAATTGGTTCACTATTATTATCTTTTAAGCATTTTTTTAAAGAAACAACGGATAAACCTAATTTATTTTCTATTTTTTCTTCAGTAACTATTACTGGATTCAACATATATTTAACATATATACATGCACAAGATGTAAAAAGTCCTAAAATAGCAAATACTAGTAAATCAACAATATGATTTACTTCATTCTCTGTAGTGCTTTCATTTGCATAATTTACAGTATAAGTATGTTCTATTTGATAAAAGTTTTTTGATTTTTCAATAAATACCTTCATTATTTCATTAGCAATTTTCTCTGCCATTTCTTCATTTTTATTAGTAACAATTACATCTAAATTTGACATATTAGATTCAAGTTCTATTTTCTCTTTTAGATCACCTAGTGTTTCTTCAAGTTTAAGATTTTCAATTACAGTTTTTAATACATCATCACTTATAATATAATTTTTATAATTTCCTATTATACTACTATTAAATTGAATTTCAGAAAGCAACTGGCTTTCTCCTTCTTGAGGGACATAACCTGCAACCCTACTAAACATTATGCTAGCTGTAGCAACATATGAATTTTGTCTAATATAAAAAGAAAAAAAACCTCCTAATATTACAAATATTATAATTGTTTTTATTATTAATGATACCTTATTAAAAAACACAATACCAATTTCTTTTAAAGAATTAACTCCATTTTCTTCTTCCATCATTATTCTCCTAATTAATATAAACATCTATTTACTCTAAATTTAATTACTTTGACATTATAACAAGTAACATTAAAAAAATCAACCTAATTTTCCATTATTTTCCAACTTCCACTTAATTCTGGCATTTTTTCAAAAATCATTCTTTCTTTTTTTGTAGGATGTATGAAACTTAAATAATAAGCCCATAGTGCCAATCCTTTTCCTCTACCACGACATCCATATTTCTGGTCACCACTTAAGGAATGGTTTCTATATGCCATTTGAACTCTAATCTGATGATGTCTACCTGTATGTAAATTTATTTTTAATAAAGACAAATTTATCTTTTCATCATATTTTAAAACTTCATAATCCAAAATAGCTTCTTTACTATTTTTAGTACCTTGCTTTACCACTTTACTAGTATTAGTTTTTTCATTTTTTAATAAAAAATCTCTAAATGTATCTTTCTCTTTTTCCATTTTTCCATCTACTATACACAAATATTTTTTATGGAACTCTTTATTTCTCACTTGATCAGATAGTCTACTGGCTGACTTTGAGGTTTTTGCAAATACCATTACTCCTCCAGTAGGTCTATCTAACCTATGTACTAATCCTAAATAAACTTCACCTGGTTTATTATATTTTTCTTTTAAGTATTTTTTTATTATATTAAGCATATCCTCATCTCCAGTTTTATCACCTTGAGATGGTATATTCACAGGCTTTACAACAACAATAATATGATTATCTTCATATAATATTTCTAATTCTTTCATATTATTTTTTCTTCTCCCATCTACCATAAATTCCTGCTGGTAAAATCAAATTTGAATTAGTCATTGGTAATCCTATTTCACCAGATGAAATAACACCAGATTTTACTTTAATTTTTAAAGCCAAAATATTTTCTAAAACCTTGGAAGAAATTCCAGTGGTATATGAGTTAATTAAAAAGAATAAAGGATTATCTGATAATATCTTCGAACATAATTCAACCAAATCTTCTATATTATTTTCAAATTGCCAAACTTCACCATTTTTACCTCTACCATATGAAGGAGGATCCATAATTATTGCATCATAAGTATTTCCTCTTCTTATTTCTCTTTGAACAAATTTCATAACATCATCTATTATAAATCTAACCGGTTTTTTCTCTAATCCAGAACTTTGAACATTTTCTTTTGCCCAAGATACCATACCTTTAGAACTATCTACATGGCAAACAGAAGCACCGGCAGATAAACAAGCTACTGTTGCTCCACCAGTATATGCAAATAAATTTAAAACTTTTACTTCACTTTTTTCGTTTTTTATTTTATCTATCATCCAATCCCAATTAACTGCTTGTTCTGGAAATAGTCCCGTATGTTTAAATCCCATAGGTTTAATATTAAAAACTAAATTCTTATATTTTACTTTCCATGCTGATGGAAGTTTTTTATTATAATTCCATCCTCCACCTCCAGAACTACTTCTATTATATATTGCATGTGCATATTTCCATTTTTCTGGATAAGACTTGTCTTTCCATATAATTTGAGGATCTGGTCTTACTAAATATATATCTCCCCATCTTTCTAATTTCTCTCCATTAGCCATATCTAATATTTCATAATCTTTCCAATTATTAGCTAAATTCATATTACATCTCCATTAAATAATTTTCAACATCTTTTATTATACTGTTTGGTGTAGAAGCACCTGCGACAATTCCAATTTTATTAGTACTATCAAATTCTACATTTTTTAAATCTTCTTTTGTTTGTATGTGATAAACTTCTCTACAATTTTTATTAGATATCTCAACTAATTTTCTAGTATTTGCACTATTTTTCCCGCCAATCACTATAATTTTATCTACTTCTTTTGAAAGTTTTTCTGTTTCTATTTGTCTTTTCTCTGTTGCATCACATATAGTATTATCAATAATAACTTCAACTTCACAAAAATTATATTTAATTTCTTCTGATATTTGTTGAAACCTTTTTAAATTAAAAGTAGTTTGTGCTACAACATAAACTCTATTATATTTACTTTTTTCAAATTTTTTATAGGCATCTATTATTTCATCCTCATCAAAAATTACTATACTATCTTCTCCTGCAAAGTCTTTTGTAGCTATACTTTCAGGATGTTCTTTTTCTCCTACTATAATAATAAATGACTTTTCTCTTTCTTTTTTCACTTTGTCGTGTATAATTCTAACTTTTCCGCATGTTAAATCTATGGTGTTCAATTTTTTTTCTTCTGCAATTTTATATATTGATTCTTTAACCCCATGAGCTCTAAAAATAACAATACTATTGTCAGGTATTTCATATATATCATCTACTACTTTAACATTATTTTTTTCTAGTTCTTCAACCACTTGCTTATTATGAACCAGCTCACCTAAACAATAAATATTTTTATAATTTTCAGATATTTCAAGAGCTTTATTAACAGCTCTTGAAACCCCAGGGCAAAATCCTGCTAATTTTCCAACTATTACTTCCATTTTCTCTTCCTTCAAATTAAATTAAAAATAAAACTTCTATAAAATTATATAACAAAATCATTAAAATTGCAAAACATATTAATGTTGATAACATTAATACAATCAAAAACTTATATTTTCCCATAAAAAAACCTCCAATTACTCATTATAATTATATATATTCAGATTTGGACAAGTTTATTACTATTTTTTATAATAATTTTTATATCTACACTGTATTTTAAAGAACAAAAACAAACATTTTTATTTAAAACACTTTAAAATCCACATATTTGTCTGTATATGCAAATTTAGTAGAAATTTTCTGTGGAATGTTATATTATTGGAAAATTCTCCAAAATTCCTATATTATAAAATATTGACTTTTGTCAAAAAAAAATATATTATGTTACTATAAGTAAAATAATAAACGGAGGAACATTTATGTTAAAAGGTTTTATTAAAGAATTTAAAGAATTCGCATTACAAGGTAATGTATTTGATTTGGCTGTTGGTGTTTTAATAGGTGGAGCATTTCAAGGATTAGTTACTTCTCTAACTAATAATATTATATCTCCAATCCTAGGAATTTTTGGAGAATTGGATTTTTCTGAATTAGTTCTTTCTATTGGAAATTTAAATTTAAAATATTGAGCATTTTTAACAGATATTATAAATTTTTTAATTATGGCTTTTATAATATTCCTACTTATGAAAGGAATTAACAAACTAAATTCTGTTGGTAAAAAAGAAGAAAAAAAAGAAGAAGTTGCTACTACAAAAAAATGTCCATATTGTTTAAGTGTTATTGACATAAAAGCAACTAGATGCCCACATTGTACATCAGATATAAATCTCCAAGAAATAAAATAACAAAAGCAAACTTTTTTAATATTAAAATACTAAATTTATTACAAAGTTCAAGCACATTGTTTGTCAGTAAAAAATATAAAAAATGGCTTTATTATTAAAAGCCATTTTTTTATTCTATATTATTTTTTATATCTACATTATATTCATAAACAAAAATATCTTTAGTTTTTGGAAATATTAAATTGTTACTTTCTCTAAAATAATTATTCGTTCTAAATTTTGTTTTATTTACAAGAGAAAAGTTTAATTTGCTATTATCTATTAATACATTCGAAGATAAATTCATTCCCTCTGGCAATGTTTGATTTATATTATCATAGTATACAATATTAGTATAATATATAATTGGAATATTTTCTTTTAAATTCAATTTTATTAAATTTAAAGCTCCATCTCCTCTATCTTCATATTCTTCTAATTCTTTTTCTATATTTATATTATATATTTCAAAATCATTTTCCTTTATTGAATCATCTATAGTAACCAATTTATACACACTCATATTATATTCAGATTTAATTTTTGGAATAGCACCTTCTATATAATTTATTATACTATGAAGCTTTTCTGTAAAATCATAAATATCAATTTTTTTATTTATATTTAATATTTTATATTTATTTCTTTCATTTTCTCGATGACTTTTATTTCCTATATATTTTATTTTACTGCTAACATCATCTACATTACCAAAAATATCAAAATTATCTTCATCAATATATAATCTATTAGTGTCGAATTCTTCTCTTAAATCATCTAATAAAATATTAATAGAATCTTGATCCATTTTTCCATTTCTTAACATATTTAAAACAGGTAATACCTTACTATTAGCTACACATATGCTATCCAACTCTTCTTTTGATAATTTTTTTCTTTGAATTCTATCTACTTTTTCTCCGAGTTCATCAAAATCACTTTCAATATCAAAAGTTTTTGATATTTTTTTTGATGTTTGACTTTCTTCTTCATTTCCAATTTCTAGTGCAAGGTTCTCATCTTTATTTGCAAATTTCCAAAAACCAAAAATACTTTTTTTGTGTTTGTCTATTTCATCAATATATAACTTTGCATTATCAACTTTTTTTGAAATATTTTTTACTTTATTTTTCATCGCTTTAATATCTTGTTCTATATTTTTAAAATATTTTTCACCTTTTTCATATAAACTATAAATCGTAATCAAATCTTCTATAGTTTTTAAATCTTTATCTGCTAAAAATTCTTTTTGAGATTCTAAATCTATTTTATCATTTTCACTATTATCCTTTTCTAATGCAGTTATACCATTATCTTTTTCCTTTTTAATCTTCTTTCCTGTGGATCTGAAAAAATATTTCATTTTTCCAAAAAAAGTTTTCCTATATTCTAAATATGTCGAAATCTCTTTTTGTAATAACAGGTATTCTTCTTCTAACTTTTTTTCTTTTTCCTTTAATTCTTTTAATTCTTTTTCTAAATTACCTTTATTTTCATTTTGAGCTTTTATTTCTTCTTCTGCAATCATATATTGATTTTTTATAAATTCGGTTAAATTATCATAAGATATTTTAATTTTACCATAATAAAGTTCTAGCCCATTCTTACTATCAATTTTAGTTTTAAATTCAAAAACATCTTTAATCTCAGTTTGTAAAATGAATAGTGCTTTTAATAATTTATAAAATTTTATTGATTCTTCATAATTTGACAATTTTATTTTGTATGTACTTTTTACTTGATCATAAACAAAAGTATCTCCCACTATTTGAAGACTCAATTTATTTTTTTTATCAAAAACCTCATAAACAGAAGCCCATTTTTTTGTAAATAACCATAAAAAATTTTCTAAATCCGCTATTTCGCTTCTTGTTAAATATCTTTCAGAATAATTTATATAATTGATTGGTACATATATTTTTGGGACATCTAATTGATTAGAATTATAATATTCCAATTTCTTTTTTAACAAATAAAAGAATTCAGCATATGTTTCTTCTTTTGTACATACCAACATAAAATACCTTTCTGTATTATCAGAATAATATATTTGCCATAAATGATCTTTATTATATTTAACTCTAAATGGTTCAGAATGTTTATTCATTTCGTTCTGAATTACATTTATTGTTTCAACTTCTGCAATTGAAAAATTATTTAACAATTTTAAAAATGTTGTATACCTTTCTAAATCTTCTTCTGAATTACCTGGATTTAAATATTGTTTTAATGGTAATGACTTAGTATACTTTTCGCTAACAGGATCTCCCCTTAAACAAGGAGTGAGTAAAATCTCAATTTGATCTATTGGAACAAATTTAAATATTCTATGAGCTTTATCATTATTTAATCTAGATGTGGCAAATCTTAGAGGAATATAATTTAAAATTTTTTCTGGAATATTATCTAAATCTAAATTTAGATATTTTAATTTTTCTTTTAATTCATCTTTTTGATCAGATTTTTCCAATCTCTCTCCTCCTCGTTAAAATTTTAGATAGTATATCATAAGAATATTTTTTATTAATTTTTATAAAATTAATATTTAAAAATACTTAAATCAACATCCTCTTTTATAACATGTTCAACACCATTTTCAGTAAATTGCCATCCTATCATTTTATTTATTAACTCCATATTTGATACAGCAGGTTGTGATGTTTTGTCATACCAATAATCAGGTATAAAATCCTCTTCTGGATAATATGCAAGCCAAAATTTAGTATCTAAATAATATAGATATTTGTTACATGTATTAGCATTACTATATATAATTGATTTATACCCTTTTTTATTTATTTTTTCTATCAAATTTGCAACTAATTTTGCTCTTGTTTCCCAAATATTATCACATCTTCCTTTTCCTTCATGTTCTTCTATATCAAGTGCTACAGGCAAAGTACATAAATTTGAAGAGTTTTTTTTCATAAAATTATCTATATATTCCACCTCTGAAATAATTTCAACATTTGTTAATGACTCATCTAAAAAATAATATCCATATTGTATTCCTAAATATTCACAAGCATTTTTAAATTCTCGATATTTTTCATCTGTATAAAAATTTCCTTCTTTACCATAGCCTCTACCACCAGCTCTAATATATACATAAGAAATATTATATCTAACCAAAAATGATTCAATATCTTTTTTACTATTGAATGTATTTTTAAAATTATGACTTGAAAAATCAGCTACTATTGTTTTATCAGAAATTTCTTTATCAAAATAGTCAACATAGTTTGATAAAATATAACCATTTTCTTTTTCCAATTTTACCTTATACCATTCCATATTATCTTTAATAAAAGTTTTTAATATTTTTACTTCAGTATTAGGCTCTATCTCTAATTTTATTTTTTTTTCGTTTAAAGTAGGCTTTGAATAAAGTTTAACTTTTTCTTCTGTAACTATTGCATTTATACCCTTACAGTCTTTTGAACTCAAAATAGAACATATTATTAAAAATACAACTAGTACACCAATTACAATACAAATTGCAACCTTTTTTTTATTAATTATATTTAATTTTTCCATATTCCTCTGCTTTCCATTATTACAAAACTAAAAATTCCATATTTTTAGTTTTATTACCGATTTCAACAATTTTATAACATCCAGCATCTTCTCCATCTATAGTCCATTCAATTAATTTTTCTGAAGAAATTTTTAATTTTTTCTCTTGAGTATAAAAAATATTTTTATTATTTGTATAATCCTTAAATAAAATTGACTTAAATATTTTTAAATAATCAGTAAAATTTTCTGGTTTTTTTATTAAAATAACTTCAAACTTTCCATCATTTAAACTAAAATCCTCTGCATCAAACCATTTAATTCCTCCTATATATGAAGAATTTGAAATAGCTCCATATATAAAATTATCTTCCAGAATTTTACCATCTTCAAATTCAATATGTAATCTATAAGGCCTAATTTTTCTAAATTGTTTTATACTTGAAATTAGATAAGCAAACCAACCCAATTTACGTTTTAAAGATTTTTTGGTTTTATAAGCCACTTCTGTAAACGCACCAAAAGCAACTACATAATTAAAGTATTTTCCATTAAAAATTCCTGTATCTGTTTTTAAAGCCTTAGTATTTATTAGATTTCGTGCAAACAATACACTCCTTTTAGGAATTCCCAAAGTCCTAGCAAAATCATTTGTAGTTCCAATAGGTATAAAACCTATAGAAACACGATTTCTTAACTTTGTTAGTCCTGTTATTGCTTGATTTAATGTTCCATCTCCACCACATACAATAAGTAAATCATATTCTTTTCTATAATCAGCTATAATTTTATCTGCTCCATAATCTTTTTTGGTATATTTTATAGTAACATCAAATTCATTATATTTAAGTTCTTCTATTATATAAGCTAATTTTTTATTAAAATTAGCCCTACCAGATTCTAAATTAACTATCATCAAAGTATTATACAATTTTTTTCCCTCTTTTTCATATAACTTTTAATACCTAACGCTTTTATATATTACCATAAAGAGATATCGTTTTCAAGTAAGATTATAAAAAAAGAACAATAAAAATCATAAAAAAAAACAGTTCAGTTAAGAACTATTTTTTTATCTCTCTATGCTAAATTATATTTTTTCTTAAATTTATCAGCTCTACCACCAGTTGTATTTTGTTTTAAACTTCCAGTCCAAAATGGATGGCATTTAGAACAAACATCTACTTTCATCTCTGATTTTGTTGAATTTGTTTCTATAACATTTCCACATGCACATATTATTTTAGCCTCTGTATAATTTGGATGTATTCCTTCTTTCATGTATTTCACCTCTTTCTTCGTTTACTAAACAATCTTTTATATAATAACATACAATTTTCTAATTTGCAATACTATTTTAATAAAATATTAATTTGTAAGTTCATTATATATTTCATCAAAATCTTCAAAATTATCTTGTATATTGTATTCTTCAACCTCTACTTCTAGCTCATTACTATTGTTAACTGTGCTCTCAGAATCATTTTCATCATAAACATCTTCATCATTATATTCTTCATCACTTGAATACATTTCTTCATTTTCAGATTCATCAACTTCTTCAGAATCTTCATTTAATTCTGTTTCTTCACTATTATTTACATCATCAACATCATTATCTATTATATCATCTTTTGAATTATTTTCTTCACTTTTATCTTCATTTTTTTCAGAAGATGTTGTATTTGATGTAGTTGAATCTTTTTTTTCTTCTTCATTTTTAAAAATATCTGAAAGGCTGTCTCCACCAACTACACTATTCAATTGAGTATCTAAACTATATCTTCTAATCAATTTAGAAGTTAAATTAAATAATATAGCAATTACACAAATTGCAAGCAATATTGTTTTCCAGAATTTTGCTAACAATTAAAATCCCACCTTTCTTACATTTTAATTATACAATAAATACAAAATTTGTCAAGTTATTTTACCTGTTCCAATATATCTACTTTATATATTTTAATCTTAATAAATTGTATGTATCTTTATTGAATTTCAAATATTTTATATATTTACTACAGTAAAATTATAAAAAGACGTTTCTTTTAATAATTTATAAATATACTAAAAGGAACGTCTCTCTATTATTATATTACTCTTCAACTTTTTTTGCTATAACCTCTTTGCCATTATAATAACCACAATTAGAACATACAGTATGTTGTCTAATAGGTTCATGACATTTAGGACATACTGATAAATTTTCAGCTTCTATTTTCCATGTTGATCTTTTTAAACCTGTTCTAGCTTTTGACCATCTTCTTTTTGGTTGTGCCATCTTAATTCCCTCCCTTATGCTTGATTTTTATATATCAATATTTATTATTTTTTAAAGTTACTTAAATAGTATACATTCATTTTTTTTATTTGTCAATAGATGTTTTTCTATTTTACTATAAATAATTATCTTTTTTCGGTTTGAAATTTAGTTTTTTAGTATATCTTCACAATTTAAACAAAAAAATTATATAATTTTTCTCATCTTCAGTAATCTCTCTTTTTTTCTCTTGAATAGAATAATTTATTTGTCAAATTGTATAGCTTTTGTTGCTAATTTTATAGCATCTTCTAAAGTTTCTGTTGTACATAAAAAGCCAGAATTATGGCAAAATTTTGCAGTCTTTATTTCAGAAACAATTTGTAAATCTACTTCCTTTAAACCTCTCCAACATTCAGGAAATGATTTTCTATTTTCAAATGTATTAATTTTCTTTTGTATAGCATGTACCGCATATCCTCCTCTATTTGAAGGATATATGGCATATAAAATTCCTTTGGCTTTTACATTATTACTATTTATTATGAATTCTTGAAATGGCATATACTTATCGAAAATTATAATTCCATTTTCTGAATTTTCTATGGCATATTCTACTTTGTCTTTTGCTTCAGCTTTACCTATAGCATTATGTACTTCCTTATTCCATATTTTTTCTGCAATTAAAAATGCTTCTTTAAAACATTCATCATAACTTTTATTATCATTCCAATTAGGATTATAATAACCAATAATATCTGAAACTGTAACAATTGGAATTTCTATACTTACACAGTCTAATTGACCATTATCAATACTATCAACAAATTGAATAAAATTATCATCTAAATACTTCCAAATATAATCAATATATTGTTCATTTATATCTATTTTTCTTAAATAATTTTTTCCATACTTTCTCCAAACTAACCCAAAAGAAGCATATTTTATACCATTTTCTCTTTTACCATTTCCTCCTTTTTGATGATGATCTAAATCTCCAAAACCGATATCATAAATAATTTTATCTTTTTTATTCTTATATTCTTCTGGCACATCTAATACCCTTATAAGTTTCATATCTTCTATAAGCTTATCCATTATTACTGTACTAAAAATATCATCAGCATGAAATTTTGAACCATGTGTTATACAGTTAGCATATTTTATATCTTCTACAAATTTAAACATATATTACTCCTTTTTTTTTTCATAATATATCATATTTTTTTTATTTAATCAAATATAATAATTAATATCATTAAATTATACCTAGTTATCAGAAAAATAAAAAAACTTGGCAAATGCCAAGTTTTTTTATTTAATTCCCACCATTTCATATAAATTTTTTTCAGCTAATCTTTCTATATTTTCCACAGATATGTTAATGGCATTTTTTATTTCATCCTCCTTTGGACTCTTCCCATATTTTTCTGATACCATTTCTAGTCTTTCTTCAATAGTTACAGTTTTATTTGAAGCAGACATTAAATCAGACAAACACACTATAGCATCATATAAATCGCTTTTATAACCACGCAAATTTTGAGGGATAAATGTATCCCAAATTCCAGATATTTTAATATCATCTTTATTTTTTACTTCAGGATCCCATAATGGATTATAATATCCTGGTACTAAACTTAGATTATTAAGATCTGGAAAAGAATGTGTCAGTGGACTCATTTTTAATTTAGAAAATAATAAAGAATCTTTTTTTGAAAATTCTATTTCTGCTTTTTTTTGTAATGAATCTAATATAAGATATCCATCCACACAATGATATCTTGGATCTTTATGTGACCTTGGAGTGGAACGTCCTATATCATGAACTAATCCATACAAAAAAGCTAATTCTTTATTTACATTTTCTATATTTTTTGCTATTTTCCGTGACAGACAAGCTACATTTAAACAATGCTTAGCCCAAGCTTCTTCAAATCCGCCAAAGCAGATTATTAGTTGTGTAAGTAACTGCCGAGTCATAATTATACCTCCTCTCAGCTTCTATAATAATTTTTTACACAATCATAATAATATTATACACCGTTAACATAAAAAATGCAAGTTTAATGTCTTATGTTTTATAAGTTAACTCTCTCAATATTTATAACTTTATTTTTAATTTCATCTACTTCAAATATACATGCATTTAACATTGCTTCTCCTTCCGCAACTTTATATTTTTCTGGAAGAGACGTTTCAAATCTTTTAATAGAAGATTCAATATTCATTCCTATAATCGAATCCATAGGTCCTGTCATTCCAATATCAGTAATATATGCAGTTCCGTTTTTCATTATTTTTTCATCTGCTGTTTGAACATGAGTATGAGTTCCAAAAATAATAGTTGCATCTCCTTTTAAATAATATGCTAATGCAATTTTTTCTGCTGTTGCCTCTGCATGTATATCTATGACTATTATATCTACTATATTTTTTATATTATCTATAATATCACGAGCAATTAAAAATGGATTCTCTGATAAAACTCCCATTGTTACTCTACCAATTAAATTAATTACAGCAATTTTCTTACCCTTACATTCATAAATTCTATATCCTTTTCCAGGATTATTTTTTGGATAATTTGCTGGTCTAATAATTCTTTTATCATCAATAAAGTTAAAAATCTCCTTTTTACCCCACGTGTGATTTCCCATTGTTACTACATTTGCTTTATTTTCAATTAGTTCTTTAAACATTTTTTCAGATAATCCACTTCCATCTGCAGCGTTTTCGCCATTTACAATTACAAAGTCAATATTTTTATCTTTAACTAATTTTGGGACCTCAATTTTAAATTTATTTATACCTGATTTTCCAACAATATCTCCTATTGCAATAATTTTCATTTATACAACCCTTTCATTATAATTTATTTAATTCCTTATAACATAAAGGCGAAAACTATGTTTCGCCTTTTGTAACAATATATTAAATTAAACTTCAGTTACAACATTTTTTTTCATATCATTATTATCATTTTTTACATCAGGAATGTTGTATTCTTTAAATTGTACTCCATTTAAATATCTATTTAAATTTTTCATTGTTATTCCAGTAGAATGAGCGACATCCATCTTAGTGGTTCCTGGATTAATTCCTCCTAACAGAAATCCCTTTAATTTATTAACATCTGCTGTATCTTTTTTTTCACAATTTTTGCATACTTCATATTCTGATATATAAAAATTTCCACAACGAGCACATTTCTTAATTTCCATATCTATTTCCTCCCATTCTTATATTTAGAATTACAATATAAATTTACATATTAAAAATATTCCTAAAAATATTATATAAAATTTACTAAGTAAAGTAAATAAGAAAAATATTACATTTATATTACAAATATAGTAATATTTTAGTTTTTATTCTGCATATCCCATAACTGTTAAATACATAGCCATTCTTACTGGCACTCCATTATGTGCTTGTTCAAAATAAACAGCTCTAGGATCATCATCTATATCTTCTGATATTTCATCTAATCTTGGAAGTGGATGCATTACAATTGTATTTTGTAAAAATTTGCTTAATAAAGCTTTATTTATTATAAATTCCTCTTTTCCAAAATCTCCATCAAATCTTTCAGATTGAATTCTTGTATGATATAAAACATCAATATCTCTTGGGATTTCATCAAATCCTGCACATTCATGATATTTTATATTATGATCTTCAAGCATTTTTTTATATTTTTCTGGTAGTCTAAATGCTTCTTTACTTAATCCCCAAACTTCTATTCCATCATATAAAGAAAGTAATTCTAAAAGTGAATGGATAGTTCTTCCATAAACTAAATCTCCAAGTATTGCTATTTTAGTACCATCTATTTTTCCTCTTTTTTCTCTTATTGTAAATACATCTAATAAAGATTGTGATGGGTGTTCTTTTTTACCACTACCAGCATTTATTATTGGAACTTTTGAATAAGATACTGCAATTTCAGCAGAATCATCTGAATTATGTCTCATAACTATACAATCAGCATATCCAGCAAGAATTCTTATTGTATCTTGAAGAGATTCACCTTTTTTCGTTGAAGAATTTTGAGCATTTTCTGTTGCAATTATCTTAGCTCCTAATCTCAATGCTGCTGTTTCAAAAGATAATCTTGTTCGAGTACTTGGCTCAAAAAAAATTGGAGCTATTATTTTTCCGTCTAATTTATTTTTATATTCATTTGGATTTTCTTTAATTTTTTTTGCTAAATCTAAAAGTTTTTCTAAACTTTCTCTAGTAAATTGATTACAACTTATAATATTATTCATAATTTTCATTTACCTTTCTTTATTCATTACCATTCAATTTCTTCTATTGGCTTAGGAGATTCATTTATTTCTACTTCATGAACTGAACCATTTTTAAATTTTATTACTTTATCTGCCATTGGTGAAATCGCAGTATTATGAGTAATTATTACTACAGTAATATTTTCTTTTTTACAGGTATCTTGAAGGAGTTTTAAAATTTGTTTACCTGTATTATAATCTAATGCTCCAGTTGGCTCATCACATAATAATAATTTTGGATTTTTAGCTATAGCTCTAGCAATTGCAACTCTCTGTTGTTCTCCTCCAGATAATTGTGATGGAAAATTTTTCATCCTCTTTTTAAGTCCAACTTGTTCTAAAACTTCTTTTGGATTTAAAGCATCTTCACAAATTTGAGTAGCTAATTCTACATTTTCCAAAGCTGTTAAATTTTGAACCAAATTATAAAATTGAAAAACAAAGCCTATATCTTCTCTTCTATATTTGATAAGTTCTTTACGTTTTAATTTTGTAATATCTTTATCATCAACAAAAAGTGTTCCACTAGATGCAGAATCCATTCCACCCAATATATTAAGTGCTGTAGTTTTTCCAGCTCCACTCGGACCAGTTATACAAACCAACTCTCCTTTTTCAATCTCAAAATTAGCATTATTTAAAGCTTTTATTGTAAGTTCACCCATTTTATACTCTTTTGAAATATTTTTGAATTCTATGTAAGCCATTTTATACATCCTTTCAAATTAGCTAGAAGTATTGTATTATTTTTATATTAAAAAGTCAAGAACAAGATAAAAATAAGAAAATCTAAAATTTTACTTCTTCATTATCTTTCACTTCTATTTCTTTGTATTCCTCCAGATCTTCCACGTGAGTCTCCTTTTTCTTGAACTCTTTCTCTTTCTTCTCTTACAACATCTTGTTCTTGTATAAGTTTATTTAATTGTTCAGCTTCCTTATTATTTTTTGGTTTATATTGTCCATTTTTGAATCCCATAATTTTACCAATTAAAACAGTTCTTTTTATAACATCGTCACTTTCTCTTAATCTTTTTTCAAAATCTTCCTGTGCTTTTTTGGCTTTTTTTCTTCTTTTTCTATAACGTATCCATTCAATAGCTTCTTTAGAGAAATCTCCCATCTCCTCTAACTCATTGAGTTCATTAACAGTCAAATCATCTAATATTTTATTTATCTCATTTTCTATTTCAATTCTTTTATTTTTAGCATCATTATATGACTTTTCAACTAATAATTTTTTGTTTTCTTTTTTCTTTTTGTTTTTTTTACTTTTTTTCAATTTATCACCTTCTTATAAGGAATTATAAAATCTATTCTACTAACTTTTAAATAATAAAAAATTCTAATTTATTTGTATTTTCTAATTTCTATTACAAATTTATTTTTTGAAGTTTCTTTTATAATTTTATAAAAAATATATTTTCCACTTCCTCTAATTGTAATAATCTCACCTACATTTAATTTTTTTGATGTTTTTAATTCCTGTATAGAATTTACAAATACTTTTCCTAATTCGATATATTCTTCAGCTTTTTTTCTAGAACATCTTGCCAATTCAGATACAAAGCAATCTAATCTAATTGATGGTACAATAATAGACATCTCTTCATATTCAATTTCTTTTTTTTCTAAATCTTTTAATTCTTTAATTTGAATTTTTGATTTTCTGAACCTAGTAAGCAACTTTAAACCATTTTCTATATATTCAGAATTTTCCTTAAAAACTACAATATCAGCACCATTATTTTTTACAATTATATCACCGATTTTTTCGCGTTTTATTCCTAACTTCATAAGTCCACTTAAATATACTCTATGTTCATAGTTTTCCTCTTTTGAATTTTCAATCTCTATAATAGATAATATCTTATTTAAATTATTTCTTACCATTTTTTCATCCAATTTATCAGGATAAAATAGGTATATTCCTCTTTCGGAATTTTCATTTCCTCCAAAGAAAAAATAATTTTTAAATTCATTTAATTTTAAAAATTTTTCCACTTTGCTTTTCTCTATAATATTAAGGAAGTCTGTATATGTAATTTTATTTTTAATTTTTGCATAATTTATTTTGTCTTCAATTTTCGAAATCAAGAGTCCCTCTTCATTACTTCTATTTTTTTCTTTATAGTTTTTATGCATCTTTCCCCTCTACATACTATCTTTTTGAAATATTTACTTTTTTTATCTTTCAACATATTTTTTGAATAATTTACAATATATTCATCATAAATATTATATTTTCTCTCTAAATCACTTATATCGCCATGTACAATAAATTCATCTGGATAAGCAAATTTATGAAATTTTATTTTCTTATCTGATAACTTAAATAACATTTCTGAAATTCTGCTTCCTAATCCTCCGACCTCAGTTCCATCTTCTATTGTTATAACGCATTTTGTTTTATCCACAGATTTTAAAATTTCATTTTCATCTAATGGTTTTATAAATCTCGCATTTATTACCTCAGATTTTATATTTTCTTTTTTTAATTTATCTGAAATTCTCTTAGCTCTAGCTACCATTTTTCCAATTGCTATTATAGTTATATCAGTTCCTTCTTCAATTATCTCTGCTTTTCCATATTCAATATTAGATTTTTTTTCAAATTTAATTTCTTCAGAACCTCTTGGATATCTAATAACTACTGGTTTGCATAATTTAACAGCAAAATCTAACATTCTTCTAAGTTCGCAAAAATCCTTTGGTGCAAGAATAGTAAGATTTGGAACAGCAGATAATATTGACATATCTAGCATTCCTTGATGAGTTTCTCCATCTTTTCCCACAACACCAGCTCTATCTAAACAAATTACAACTGGTAAATTTTGAATTGCTATATCATGAACAATTTGATCATAAGCTCTTTGTATAAAAGAAGAATAAATAGGCACTACCGGAATTAATCCTTCTTTAGCTAAACCTCCAGCCAAACCTAGAGCATGTTGTTCTGCAATTCCAACATCAAAAAATCTTTTCGGGAATTTTTGTGCAAATTCTCTAAGTCCAGTTCCATCTTTCATAGCTGCTGTAATTGCTACAACTTTAGGATTTTTTTTAGCAATTTCAATTAATTTATCTCCAAAAACTTTAGAATAATCATTTTTTCCAGATTCCATTTTCTCACCAGTTTCAATATTAAATTTAGATGTACTATGAAAACTATCTGGATTATCTTCTGCTGGTTTATATCCTTTTCCTTTTTTAGTAAGAACATGTAAAAGAATTGGTCCTTTTTGGTCACTACATAATCTAAGCATTTCTTCAATCTCTTCTATATTATGTCCATCTACTGGTCCAACATATTTAAATCCTATATCTTCGAAATACATGTTTGGAATTACTAATTGTTTTATACCTCTTTTTATTCTTTGTACAAATTTTACAATTACTTTTCCCACAAAAGGAATTTTATTTATAACATTTTTGCCTTTTACATTTGAATTAACATAAGCTTTCCTAACTCTTAATTTTGAAAGCATAAGAGGTATACCACCTACGTTTTTGGAAATACTCATTTCATTATCATTAAGTATTACTATCATATTAGTATTACTACTTCCAACATCATTTAATGCTTCTAATGCCATTCCACCTGTGAGTGCTCCATCACCTATTACACTAATTACTTTATTATTTTTCTTTTTTATATCCCTTGCTCTTGCCATTCCAAGTGCAACAGAAATAGAGGTACTACTATGTCCTGTATCAAAAGCATCATATTTACTTTCTTTTGTTTTTGGAAAACCAGCTAGTCCATTAAATTTTCTTAGAGTAGAAAATTTATCTTTCCTACCTGTAAGTATTTTATAGCTATAAGTTTGATGCCCAACATCCCAAATAATTTTATCTTTTGGCAAATCAAACACACTAAGTAAAGCAATAGTAAGTTCTACCACTCCCAAATTAGATGCTAAATGTCCACCTGTTTTGGAAACAGTTTCAATTATCTCTTTTCTTAATTCATCTGCTAAAATTTTTTTATCTTTAATAGTAAGATTTTTTAAATCTTTGGGATAGTTTATGTTTTCCAGTATCATAATAAGTACCTCTAATTTTTATATATTGTTTAATTCTTCTATTATCTTTTCTTTATTCATCTTTTGTCCTATAAATACAAGTTTAACCATTCTATCTCCATATTTTTCATCCCATTCTTTTAGAACTTCAGGATTTTCTTTTAGAATTTCTTTTTTTTCTAATTCAGGAGCAGAAGCTATCCAATCTCCTCCATAATTTAAGCTCAATTGTTTACCTGCTTGTTCGAAAATATATGATTCTTTATCATTATCAGTAAACCATGTCAATCCTTTTATTCTAATTATGTTTTTTGGAAGATTATTTACCCAATCTTCAAACTTTAACTTGTCCAAAGCTTTTCTTCTATAGTATACAAAAGTTCCTATACCATATTCTTCAACCTCTCCACCTTCATGATGATGATGTTCGTGATGATGTTCTCCTTCATGATGATGCTCGTGATGTTCTTCTCCTTCTTCATCATGATTGTGATGATTACCATGTTCCTTATCTGATTCTTCTACATCATTTTCTAACTCTTGTAGCCAACCTGGTGATGATGCAGCTTTATCAAAATCAAATGAATTTGTATTTATTATATCTTCTACATCGACTTTTGCATAATTAGTTTCTATAATTTTTGCAACAGGTTGTAATACTTTTATTATCCTTCTAACTTTATTTAATTGTTCTTCTGTTAAAATATCTACTTTATTTAGAATGATAGTATTACAAAATTCAATTTGTTGTATAATTAAATTTTCAATATCTTCTTCATCAATATTATCTTTTACTAAATCTTCTCCGCATCCAAATTCCTGTGCCATTCTAGCTGCATCTACAACACTAACTACATTATCCACTCTACAAATTTCAGGTAGTCCATACTCTTTAGCTGATTCTGAAATTGCAGTCAAAGTTTGAACAATTGGTATAGGTTCGCAAATTCCACTAGCTTCTATCAAAATATAATCAAATTTTCCTGTTTTTACTAATTCAGCAATTTGTTGCATTAAATCCACTTTTAATGTACAGCAAATACATCCATTAGAAAGTGGCACTAAATTTGCATCCTTTTCTTGAACTACTCCACCTTTTTCTATTAAATTGGCATCTATATTAACTTCTCCAATATCGTTTACAATAACTGCGACTTTATAACCTTTTTGATTACTTAAAACATGATTCATAAGTGTAGTTTTACCTGCACCTAAATAACCAGTTAAAAGTGTTATTGGTACTATTTTTCTTTTCATAAAAAAATCCCCCTAAAATATAAATTCTAGGGGTTATTTTATAACATTTTTGCATAATTTGCAAGTATTTTATTTAATAGCATATTTTAAATAAATCTACTTATAAAATCTCATCAAATCAGAAATCTGTTTTTTCATTTTTTCTCGTTATACACAGTTAATATCACTTAATAAATAAAGACATCATATATACAATATAAATTAGAATAAATCCTATTCCTTTTCTTTTGGAAATATAATTTTTCTTTCCTAATAATGGAAAAATCAACAATAAAACAGTAGAAATAAACATAAACATCACATCCACGTTGTATTCAACAGAATACTTTACATCTGAAATTATACTAGATAAACCTAATATTAATGATATATTAAATATGTTAGAACCAATAATATTACCTATTGCAATCTCTTCTTCTTTTTTTAATGAAGCCATAAATGAAGTACTAAGCTCTGGTAAACTAGTACATATAGATATAAGTATCAAACTAAAAATTCTTTTGTCTATACCAGAATTTTTTATTATTTCTGTAATATTATCTACTACAAAATCACCACCAAATTTTAAAGCAATTATACCTGAAATTATAAAAAATATTATTTTTACTATATTTTGATCCTCTTCTTCATCAGAAATTAATTCAACTTTAGGATCAACTATTTGTCCATATTTTTTTATAAATATTGTATATGAAAAAAAACATAAAAAAAGTATTAATAAAATTATTCCTTCAGGCTTAGTTATACTTTTCTCAATTCCAGAATTATTAGCTAATATAAAAAATGTGAATATAATTACTAATGATATAGGTATATCTATAAATTTTGATTCTTTTGTAAACTTAATTGGAGCAATAATTGAACATATTCCTAATATAACTAGTATATTAAATATATTACTGCCAACAATAAAACCTATGATAACATCAGACTCTCCTATTAATGACGATTTTATCCCAATAATAAGTTCTGGAAGTGATGTTCCGATAGCTACCACAGTTAAGCCTATAATTAGTTTCGATATTTTAAATCTTTTTGCGATAGAACTCGCCCCTTCTACCAAAATATCGGCACCCTTGAGTAATAAAAAAAATCCTACTATAATTAATAAAATATTTTCTAACATAATTTTTCCCTCGTACAATATTATTTAACAATAAACACATAAAATACTCTTTAATCCCACTTCAACATCTATCTCTCCTACTTTATAATTATAATCTAACAATGCAAGTTCTTCTAATATCTTTCTCAAGTCACTTGTTTTAAAATAATTTGCTTGTTTTTTATATTTTGATATCAAAAACATTTGCTTCTGACTTAGATTTAATATTTTAGAAACATCCTGATTATTATTCATTGCTATACTACAAAAATATAATTTTTTAAAATGATTATATAATGTTACTAATATCTTAGCAATTGGTTCTTTTCTATAAATCAAATTATCTAATATTTTTATAGCATTATCGGTTTTCTTGGTAGCCAAATTATCAATTAAATCAAATATTATTCCTTCAATTTTTTTTGTAGTTAAATTATCAATATCCTCTTTAGTAATAGATCCGACCTTCACCTTTATATTCAATAAGTTTCCTAATCTCATTTATAAGTTCTTGCATGGATGTACCTGCCACTTCTAAAAAATAATTTCCCACTTCATCTGATAAATTAACTTTATACATTTTGCAAATGTTTTTTAAATTTGAAATTATTTCATAATTTTTCATACTTGGGCACTCAACAATAGTTCCATATTTTTCTATTGCCAAAAAAACATTATTTTTATCTATTTCTTTTTCACAGAAAACTAAAACCACCATATCCTTAATAATTTCTTTATTTTTATTTATATAATCTGCTAAAGCTTCTTGAATAGGAGTACCAGTTTTTTTTCTTCCATCTTTTTTAAATAATCCAGAATTTCTTACTATTATAAGCTTTTTTTCAAACCCAAAAGCTGGCGATTCAATATTAGAGATTATATCTGACGTAGAAGACTCATCTATATTGATATAATTCATCCCAACTAATAATTCACCAAAATTCTTTTTTATTTTCTTAATTGCTTTATCTACTAAATATTCTTCATCACCATAAATTAAATATAATGAATCTAACTTTCCAGAATTCAAATTTTTTTCTAAATTATCATAAGTCATTTTCATACCTCTTATCTCTAAATAAAAAACTCTCACTATATTTGAAATATATTATATCAATATATTGTAATTTTGAAAATCCATTTTTGAAACTATTTTCATTTTCTTTCTAGTTGATGGATTTATAAATTCAATTTCTTTTGCTATAAGAGCTTGACCTAAATTATTTGTATCACTATTTCCATATAAAGAATCCCCTATTAAGGGATGATTAACATATTTTGAATGTACTCTTATTTGATGTGTTCTCCCTGTTTCTAATATAAATTCCACTAATGATATATCATTATATTCTTTAATTACTTTATAATGAGTAATAGCCATATCTCCTTCTTCATTTACTTCTCTTTCTATTATACTACCACTTTTTCTTGAAATAGGAGCATTAATAGTTCCTGATTTTTCCTCAAAAATTCCTTCTACTAGTCCTATATATTTTTTTACATAAATCTTATTTCTCATTTGTTTTATTAAACACTCATGAATATAATCATTTTTTGCAAAAACTACAATTCCTGCAGTATCTTTATCAAGTCTATTAACTGGTCTTATTTTCCTTTTTAAACCAATTTTATCAAAATAAAATTTAATGCCATTTGATAAACTATTCTCAAAATATCCCTTTGATGGATGTACAGGAATTCCTGATTCTTTATCTACCACTAATATGCCTTCATCTTCATATAATATATTTAAATTCATTTCTGTAGAAACAACATTTTCATTATTTTCATCAAAATCTATATTAATATTAATTATATCTCCGACCACTAAATTATAGTTTATATAAACATTTTTTTCATTTACTATCAATCGTTTTTCTCTTTTCAGTTTACATATAAATCTATCAGAAACATAAAAATAGTTTTTCAAGCAATCCTTTAATGTTTTATATTTTGTATCTATAACCTTATAAATCAATTTCATCTTATCACCTAAGTAATTATATTATAATTCTATATTTAAATCAAATTATTGTTGTTTATATGAATAATTATGGATTTATGGCGAAACTTTTCTATATTAGAAAAAAACAAAAGGAATTCTATTTAGAATTCCTTTTGTTTTTTGCCTAGTTAGGTTTAATTTAAAACAAAATCAGAGATGTAATCAGATTCCCAGACTTTCCTCCACTCATAACAATGTTCTTCCATTTCAGATACTTCGGAAATACTTTCATCTGATATAAATATAATCAGTTCATTCTCATATATATATGCATCTAATGGTCCCTCTGTATACTTAATTTGACGTATTTGACCTGTAATTTCGTTTCCAACCACAACATATACAGGTTTCATACAATCTTTTAGATCATACTCAGCACTTTTTTTATCTTTATATGAATAGATTATTACCTCCCCATCATCAAGATAATCCTCCTTTGGACCATCAATGTACTCAGCGATTCTGTAAGTATGATATTGAGGGTCAGATATAAGCAACCAACAATGTTGAGCTTCCATCAAAGAATCATACTCTTTCTCAGCCTCTTTTAGAGAATCAAAAATCTCTCCTTCACTTGAATTTCTTTGGGTATATAAATCCGAACTATCAAAAGTTTCAATCATTACAAAACCCAAAACTCTGCTTACTAAATACTTTGCCATAATGTAACACTCCTTTTTGAATTATTTAGTACGTTTCCAATGTAAAATAGATTTTACCTCCTCCTTTTTTGTCCAAACAATGTCCTAAAGCTTCATATTAGTTATTTTAACAAAATAAGCATTATTTGTCAATAATAAATACCATATTACATAATTTACGCAGTTTCTTCAGCATTATGAATTTTTGTTTTTGTATTAACTCTAAGTGGTTCTCTCGTTTTATTTTCATCAATTATTAGTCTAGGATTTTCACCTTTTTCAACAGTTTCCTTAGTTATAATGCATTTTATTATTTTAGGATTTGATGGTATTTCATACATAATGTTTCTCATAATATCCTCTATTATAGATCTTAAGCCTCTAGCTCCTGTATTTCTTTCAATAGCTTTATCTACTATAAGTTCTATAGCTGATTGTTCAAATTCAAGTTCAACACCATCAAGTTCTACTAATTTTTTATATTGTTTTATTAAAGCATTTTTTGGTTTTGTAGCTATATCAATCAAAGTCTCTCTACTTAATCCTTCTAATGATGCTATGATAGGGAGTCTTCCAACAAATTCTGGTATTAAACCAAATTTCAATAAGTCTTGAGGTAAAATTTGTTTAAATATTTCTGTTTTATTTATATCTTTTTTGCTTTCAATTGTAGCTCCAAAACCTATTGTTTTTTGGTCAGTTCTTTCCTTTATAATATTTTCAAGTCCTTCAAATGCTCCTCCACATATAAATAATATGTTTGAAGTATTTACTTGTATAAATTCTTGATGTGGATGTTTTCTTCCTCCTTGAGGAGGTACTGATGCAATTGTGCCCTCAACTATTTTAAGTAAAGCTTGCTGTACTCCTTCACCACTAACATCACGTGTTATTGAAGGATTTTCTGATTTTCTAGTAATTTTATCTATTTCATCTATATAAATAATACCTCTTTCGGCTCTAGATACATCAAAATTAGCAGATTGAAGAAGTTTTAAAATTATATTTTCAACATCTTCACCAACATATCCAGCTTCTGTTAAAGTAGTTGCATCTGCAATTGCAAAAGGAACATTTAATACTTTAGCTAAAGTTTGTGCTAAAAGTGTTTTTCCACATCCAGTAGGTCCTAATAACAATATATTACTTTTTTGAATCTCAACATCATCTATACTTTCTAAATTAGCTATTCTTTTATAATGATTATATACAGCAACAGATAATGCTTTTTTAGCTTCGTCTTGACCTATAACATATTCATCTAAAGTGTTTTTAATTTGTTCTGGAGTAGGAATGATTTCTGAAGAAACTATTTGCTCTTCTTCTTCATAAATATCTTCTTCCATTATATTTTGGCAAACTGCAATACATTCATCACATATATAAACTCCTGGACCTGCAATTATTTTCTTAACTATTTCTTGTGGTTTACCACAAAAAGAACATTTTATATTTTTTTCATTATTCTTTGACATATATCCACCCTCTTAAAAATTAATTTCTTTTGTCAAGAATACCATCAATTAATCCATATTTTAAAGCTTCTTCAGCTGTCATATAATTATCTCTTTCTGTATCTTTCATTATTGTTTCTATTGTCTGTCCAGTTCTTTCACTAAGCAACTTGTTTAATTTTTCTCTTGTTTTAACCATATGGTCAGCATGTATTTTTATTTCTGTAGCTTGACCAGATAAGCCTCCACCACCTATAAGAGGTTGGTGTATTAAAATTTCTGCATTAGGTGTAGCAAATCTTTTGCCTTTTGCACCTGAAGCTAGAAGCACAGCACCCATACTAGCTGCCATTCCAACACATATAGTAGATACAGGACATTTTATATAATTTATTGTATCTACTATTGCCATACCATCTGTAATAGATCCACCTGGGCTATTAATATACAAAGATATTTCCTTATCTGGATCCTCTGACTCTAAAAACAATAATTGAGCAACAACTAAACTAGCTGAAGTTGAATTAACATCTTCTGCTAAAAATATAATTCTGTCTTTTAATAATCTTGAAAATATATCATATGATCTTTCACCTTTACTTGTTTGTTCAACAACATAAGGTACTAAACTATTATCTATCATAATTCCCTCCTAAGTATTTTATTTTGCACATCGATACTATATACTAAATTATTTTTTTTTTCAATACCTATTATAATATTTTTATCGACATTTATTTACAAAATATATAATATTCCGTATAAAATCATAAAAGGACGAGTTATTCTCGTCCTTTGGTTAACTTTTATTTTGAAGATTTTTTTGTTGATGATTTCTTGTCTACTTTTTTATTTTCAACTTTTTCATCTTTTTTCTCATCCTTTTTTTCCTCTTTTTTAGTAACAATTTTAGCATTATCAACTAAAAAATTAATTGACTTTTCAGATTTTAATCCTTCTTTTATGTTATCTATTAAAATATCATTTTTCTTTAATTCTTCAATGTCTCTTCCATAACTTGTAGATAATTCTTTTAACTTATCTTCAACTTCATCATCATTTACTTCTAATTTACTATCTTTAAAAATTGATTCTAAAACTAATCTAGTTTTTATAGAATTTTTTGCTCCTTCTCTACTTTCTTTTCTAAAGTCAGCCATTGTTCTTCCAATCATATTTAAGTATTGATCAAAATTAATTCCTTGATATTGCAATCTTCTATTCATATCTTCTACCATATTATCAAGTTCGATTTCTATCATTCCTTCAGGGATTTCTACTTCTGAAGCTTCAACAGCGATTTTTACAGCATTATCTTCTACTTCACGTTTTGCTTTTTCTTCATTTCCTTTTATAAGTTTAGCTTTTATATCTTCTTTTAACTCTTTTAATGTATCAAATTCACTAACATCTTTAGCAAATTCATCATCAAGTTTTGGTAATTCTTTTACTTTAATTTCGTGTAATTTTACTGCAAATACAGCATCTTTTCCAGCTAACTCTTTTGAAAAATAATCATCTGGGAATTTAACCTTTATATCTTTTTCTTCATCTATTTTCATTCCAATTACTTGATCTTCAAAACCTGGTATAAAGCTTCCACTGCCTATTTCTAAATCATAATTTTCAGCTTTACCACCTTCAAAATGATTTCCATCAACAGAACCATCAAAATCTATTACAGCAATATCTTTATTTTTTACAGCTCTATCAGATACACTTACCATTCTAGAATTTTGCTCTTGTTTTGTTTTTAAATCCTTTTCAATATCTTCAGAAGTTACAGTATAATCTGATTTTTCAACAGTTATACCTTTATATTTTCCTAATTTTACTTCTGGTTTTTCTGCAAGTTTAGCTGTAAAAATTAAATCTTTTCCTTTTTCCATTTGAACTACTTCTACCTCTGGTCTAGTAACAGCTTCAATCTTGTTATCTTCTAATGCTTTAGCATATATTTCTGGAACTATTTCATTAAAAGCATCTTCATAAAATATTTCTGCACCATAAAATTTTTCAACTATATTTAATGGAGCTTTTCCTTTTCTAAATCCAGGAATTGATATGTATTTATTATTTTTATTAAACACTTTTTTAATTCCATCTTCGAAAACTTTAGATTCAACAGTAATTTCCAATTTTACTTCATTTTTATCTTCTGCTCTACTAACTTTTACTTCCATTTTTATCATCCTTCCATTATTTCCTATTTTTAAACAATAGCTTTTATATTATACCACACTCGCCAGAAAAATCAAGTATTTAGAAAAATTTATTTCATAAAAAATCTATATTTATAGACAAATAAAAAAAATTGTGTTAAAATTTGCATTATATTTTTATTTTCAAACTGATTTATTTCAGTTTTTATATATAATAATAATACTTTGTACATTGAAATTTTTAGGTTTTAAGGAGGTAAAACCATTATGATGGAAATCAATATTTTTAACCTTTTCCCTATTCGGAATAACCATCTAAATTCAATTCTAAAACTGGGAATTAAACTTGGACTATCTCAACATCATATACAATTTACACTAGAACATATTATCTATGGAATAATGCAATATTCTTGTTCAAATTCAGAATCCAACATACATTGGGATTATACTTATTCAACATATATTGTGGTTTCTGATTTGAAAAATATTGACAAAAAAAAGAAACATAATACTACGTGTATAATTGATAAAGATGTAAAGATACTCTCTAGTTTTTATGAAAATTATATTACTACACTTTCATCAATATATCCAGATTTAAACGAAAATCCACTTACACTATACTATATGATTTTATTTCTGTGTAGAGAAAATTGTTTTTCTTCATCACCTGTACTACCTAATGCAAAAAATATATACAACTCGTTTGAATATATGGGATTTTATTATGCTATTACTAATTCATCAGAATACATTCTTAGCCAAAAAAATAAAATTCCAAAAAATTCATTTGAAATTCAATTTCAAAATACTATATATGCTGAAAGAGTAGATATAAAATACACTACAGATTTAACTTTTTTGGCATATAATAATCAGTTGGAAAAAGTTACAGGAAGAGAAGTAGAAATTCAAAGATTAACAAATATTCTAACAAAAATGAAAAAAAATAATGCAGTACTAATAGGAAATCCTGGAGTTGGAAAAACGGCAATTATATTTGATTTAGCTCAAAAATTAGTAACAAATAACATATGCAATTTATTAAAGAACTATCACATCTTAGAATTCAATTTTGCAGAATCTATTGCCGGATGTAAATATCGTGGTGATTTTGAAGAAAGAATAGAAAATCTCTTCAATAAAATACTGAAACTAGAAAAAAATAATATAAAAATTATTCTAGTTTTTGACGAAATTCATCAAATAGTAAACTTTGGTAATGCAGAAGGTGCTCTGTCACTAAGTGATATGTTAAAACCAATCTTGCTCAAATCTAACGTTAAAATAATTGGTACTTCTACATTTAAAGAATATAAAATATTAGAAAAAGATACAGCCTTAGAGCGAAGATTTGACACTATTACCATCAATGAAACTACTTTTGACCAAACTTTAGATATTTTAACTAATCTAAAAAGTAAATTTGAAGAAAACTATGATTTAAAAATTCCAGATTCATCACTGAAAACATGTATTTTATTATCACAGCAATATATTACAGAACGATACTTACCAGATAAAGCAATAAATATTTTAGATGAAGCTTGCTCATATAAAATAAATTCTGGTAATGAAACTAGTATACTTAGTCCAGATGATATTGCAATATGCATATCAAATCAAAAAGGTATACCGCTTAATAAAATACACGACATTCATAATTTTGATAATGTTGAAAAAGAACTAAAATCTAAGGTAATTGGTCAAGATTATGCTATCATGAGTATAGTTCAAGCATTAAGAAGAATTAGTGTTGGATTAAATGACGAAAAGAAGCCAATTGCTTCATTTTTATTAATTGGGCCTACTGGTGTTGGAAAAACAGAAATAACAAAAGCTTTAGCTGAAGCTGTATTTTCTGGTAAAGATAATCTAGTCAGATTCGATATGTCTGAATATATGAGCGAATCTTCTGTTTCCACACTTATTGGGTCACCTCATGGATACGTTAATCACGAAGAAGGAGGATTATTAACAGAAAAAATTCGAAGACATCCATATTCTTTAGTTCTTTTTGATGAAATCGAAAAAGCACATCCAAAAGTTCATAATTTGTTACTTCAAATTTTGGATGAAGGCAATCTTACAGATTCTAGTGGAAATTCAATAAATTTTAAAAACACTATTATTATATTAACTTCTAATGTAGGAGCAGATGAAATTTCCAAAACACCTGTAGGTTTTTGTGTAAAATCTGATTTTAAAACTAATGATACAGCTTTATCAGCTGTTAAGAAAAGATTTTCACCTGAATTTTTAAATAGATTTGATGAAATTATTCCTTTTAATCATCTTAGTCAAAATGATATAATAGAAATTACAAAACTAATTATATCAAGAGATATCATAACTAAACTTAATAAAAAAGAAATTAATATATCTATATCTGATGAAGCAATTGATTTTGTAGCAAAAAATGGATATAGCAAGGAATATGGAGCTAGGGAATTAAAAAGGACTATTACAACTTTGATTAAAAATCCAATAACAGATTTTATAATTCAAAATTGTGATACAAAAGATATTTCTATATCTATCCATAATAATCAAATTTTAATTTGTTCTTTGGAACATTCATATATATAAGTACTAAAGTATTATTTTGCAGTAAGTAAATAATTATTTACTTACTGCTTTTTTATATAATAGGAAAGTAATCCATTTCTATTATATATAAGGAAAAATACTGAAAAAATAAGTTCAACACATTAGTATTGAACTTATTTTTTATTAATATAATTCTGTCTTACAATCTTTACCAATATATGTACCAATTTCAACATTATTACAAATTTTACTTATAGCATCTTTTTCATCAAAATCAAATATATATAATGGCATATTATAATCTCTTGCTAATACAAAAGCTGATTGATCTGCTACTTGTAAATTATTTGCAATAACATCATCATAACTTATATTTCTATATCTTTTAGCATTACTATCCTTTCTTGGATCAGATGTATATACTCCATTTGTTCCACTTTTTGCCATTAATACAATATCAGCACCTATTTCAATTGCTCTTTGCACAGAAGGATAATCAGTTGTAACAAAAGGTTGTCCAAGTCCACCTCCAAAAATAACAATTCTTCCCTTGTCTAAATGTCTCTTAGCTTTAAGTCTTATGTAAGGTTCTGCTACCTGAGGTATTGATAAAGAAGTCATTACTCTAACATCCTCTTGTGCTTTGCATACCAAAGCTCCTCTTATCATTAAACTATTTATAATTGTTGCCATCATTCCCATATTATCTGCTTCAACTCTTTCAATATTCCAGTCTTCAGCTGTTCTACCTCTAAATATATTTCCTCCACCAACTAAAACTGCTACTTCAATTCCATTTTTTTTTGCTGCTAATATTTGATCTGTAATAGCTTCTAATTTTTCTTTACTAAAATTTTCATTATTATCTCCCCCTAAAGCACCTCCACTTAGCTTTAAAAGAATTCTTTTATATTTCATAAGAAAATATCCTCCTAACATTCCTTTTTCCGATAAATTATATCATATCTTTAAAGATTAGCAAGCATTTTCACAAAAAATACAAAAAAATAAAAGAAAATGAAATAAATAAAATTTCATTTTCTTTTATTTTTATTTTGCATAATCAATAGCTCTTGTTTCTCTTATAACATTCACTTTTATCTGACCTGGATATTCCATTTCACCTTCAACACGTTTTACTACTTCTCTAGCCATAACTACCATCTCACTATCAGAAACTTTATCAGGTTTAACAATAAGTCTAATCTCCCTGCCAGCTTGAATTGCATAGGATTTCTCAACCCCTTCAAATGAATCTGCTATTTCTTCAAGTTTTTCTAATCTTTTAATATATGTTTCTAATGTTTCTCTTCTTGCACCTGGTCTAGAAGCAGAAATTGCATCTGCTGCTTGTACTAATATTGCCTCTAAAGATTCTGGTTCAACATCACCATGATGAGCCTGAACAGCATTTATAATAACTGGATTTTCTTTGAATTTTTTAAGAATTTCAACTCCAATTTCTACATGAGTACCTTCCATATCATGATCTAGTGCTTTACCTATATCATGAAGTAAACCTGCACGTCTTGCGATTTTTGGATTTACGCCTAACTCTTCAGCCATTATTCTAGCTAAGTTTGAAACTTCTATAGAATGATTTAAAACATTTTGACCATAACTTGTTCTATATTTTAATTTTCCAAGTATATTTATTAACTCTGGAGGAAGATTATTTACACCAGATTCAAATGCAGCTCTTTCTCCTTCTGCTTTAATAGAAGCCTCTACTTCTTCTTTTGCCTTCTCAACCATTTCCTCAATTTTTGCAGGATGAATTCTTCCATCTTCTATAAGTTTTTCTAAAGCAATTCTTGCTACTTCTCTCCTTAATGGATCAAATCCAGAAATAATAACAGCTTCAGGTGTATCATCTATAATCAAATCTATACCTGTTAAAGTTTCTAAAGTTTTAATATTTCTTCCTTCTCTACCAATTATTCTTCCTTTCATATCATCATTAGGAAGTGAAACAACGGATACAGTAGTTTCTGAAGTATGATCAGCAGCACATTTTTGAATAGCATAACCAATAATTTCTTTTGCATTTCTACTAGCTTCTTCTTTTGCTTTTGCATCTAATTCTCTTAATAAATTTGCTTTTTCTGAAGTAACCTCTTCTTCCAAAGTTGCTAATATTTGCTTTTTAGCTTCTTCTACAGTTAATCCAGAAATCCTTTGAAGTTCTTCCATTTCTTTGTTAAATAGTGTTTCTAATTCTTGTTTTTTAGCTTCATTTTCAGTAAATTTTCTTTCCAATTCTTTTTCTTTATTTTCATAAGATGAAGCTCTCTTTTCTAAATTTTCTTCCTTTTGTATTAATCTTTTCTCTTGTGCTTGTATATCGCCTCTTCTTTCTTTAATCTCTTGATCTAATTCATTTCTTATTCTTAAAACTTCTTCTTTTGATCTAATTATTTCTTCTTTTTTCATGTTTTCGATTTCTATTTTAGCTTTATCAATCAAATTCTGTGCTTCTAATTCAGCACTTTGAATCTTAGACTCTGCAATCTTTTTTCTTATAAGAATACCTATTGGTATAAAAATTACAGCTGAGATTAAAAGAGTAGCAATAATTATTAATACTTTGTCCATAACTATCTACCTCTTTTCTATTAATTTTTCAATGTTCAACTAAATTACTAATATTTCTATAAACACTTTTATATATATTGTATTTAATTTTACAATTATATTTTATATGTAATAGGCGATTATGTCAAGTTTTTTTAGTTTTTTATTATTTTATACAAAAATAATATACCACTTTTTTTACTTTTAAATTTTTTCGCAAAGTCTTTACATAATAGAAAAGCCTTTTGAAGTAAACTTTTCATAGTTCACTTCAAAAGGCGAATCTTTTTATTTTTATTTTTATTTATATTGAAGAATATATTCCTAATCTACCTAAAAGATTTATTATTACATAAGCAACAAATACTATAACAATAGCTTTTCTGAAATCTTTATCTTCATCTCCATTAGAGCTTATTAAACCTTTTATTGCATATATAGCTAAACCATATGCAGCAAATCTAAGTGCACTAGTAAACATACTAAAAATAAATCCTATTGAAATTATTTTACATACTATTGTGGATACTATATCTACTACATTAATAATAATATATGGTGTAAACGCAACAATTATTCCAGTTAATATAGTAGTAATATTCTTTTTATTTTTTCCACTTAATAAATATGTTGCAGTTGCAAATGCAAGAATAAAAATAAATGGTGAAATAAATGTTAATACAAATGTTTGAATTTTAAATGTTGAGTAAGAATATACTAATAAATTTACTATATAATCTACAATAGCTGATACTACAAAGCAAATCATTAAAATTACAGCATTAGAAAAACGATTTTGCTCTTCACTTACTATTGATTTAATTGTAGTTATTGGCTTTGATGTAAGTTCTAACAAGAAACCTTTTGTTGCAGTTGCTTCTTTTTTAAAATCAGTATTTTTGAATGTTTCTTTTACCTGATTAACAGTATCTTTTGTTTGATTTTTTAAAGCTTCTTTATCAATATCCACTGAAAATTCTTTTTCATTATTGTTATTTTCTCCCATAACAATACCCTCCTTATTATTTTTTATATATGTATATAGAACTTAAAAAAGTTCTAGTATAACCAAATTAATCTCCTAAGCATATACCTACATGTCTTGCAACTTTTATTAAATCATCGTCCATTTTTATTTTTCTAATATTACTTTCTTTAGTATTACCTGAAACAGCACCTACCACTTTATTGTTTCCAACAACATCTTCTAATGATACATATCCCATCTCTCCACCTTTATAAGTAACTAAAACATTAAATATTCCATTCATTGCAAGCTCCATTGCTTTCACACCATATCTAGTAGATAGTACTCTATCGAATGCACTTGGTGTTCCACCTCTTTGAACATATCCTAAAACAGTATTTCTTGAAACCATTCCAGTTAATTTTTCTAAATCATGAGCTAACTTATCTCCTATTCCTCCAAGTTTTATATTATCAAGTCCTGCATCATTTAAAACTTGCTTAACTACTAATTCTCCATCTATAGGTTTAGCACCTTCTGATGTAACAACTATACTAAAATTCTTGCCTTTTTCCCTTCTACTATTTATTTTTTCTACAATCTTATTAATATCATAAGGGATTTCAGGAATAAGTGCCACATCAGCCCCACCAGCTATTGCTGATTCTAAAGCTATCCATCCAGCATATCTTCCCATTACTTCTAATACTAATATTCTATGATGTGATTCAGCAGTTGTGTGCAATCTATCTATAGCTTCTGTAGCAACAGATACTGCCGTATTATAACCAAAAGTGGTATCTGTATGAGCAACATCATTATCAATAGTTTTTGGAACTCCAATAAAGTTTATACCTTTTAATGAAAAATCTCTACTTGATTTTTGAGTTCCATCTCCTCCAAGAGCAAATATACAATCGAAGCCAGCATTTCTAATATTTTTTACACACTCATCTGACAAATCTTTATATTCTACTTCTCCATTTTCTTTCTGGATTTTGTATTTAAAAACATTAGTACTATTTGATGTTCCAATTATAGTGCCTCCTTTGTGAAGTAAACCTGAAGCATTAGAATTAGAATCTAATTTAATATAATTATTTTGAAGTAATCCTTTGTACCCTTCTATAAATCCATAAGTTTCAATACCATTATGCTCAGCTGTTTTAACAATAGCTCTAATAACAGCATTAAGCCCTGGTGCATCACCACCATTTGTTAATATTGCTACTTTTTTTAACATATCTTTCGTGCCTCCTAATTTTATCCTAATTTTCTTTTGATATTATATAGTATTAACAAAAAATTTACAAGTATTTAAAAATAATATTTTATTATATTATTTATATTTATTTTTGAAAAAAGAGATTGTTCTTTTTTATAAACTTTTTAAATTTACAAAAAAGAGCAATCTCTTTTAACGAACATTTGTTTATAAAGCTAATTTATTACGCTCTTACTATTTTACCTGATCTTAAGCACTTTGCACAAACAGTTACAGCTTTAATTTCACCATCTATAATAGCTCTTACTTTTCTTAAGTTAGGTTTTTTTGTTCTAGTTGTTCTTTTACTAATATGAGAACGTGTTATACTTAATTGATTTCCAAATGTAGTTTCTTTACCACAACATACACATTTTGCCATTATTAAAGCACCTCCATTACATTTATTAAACTGACTATTGATTATTTTAGCATGAATCTTTATAAAATGCAAGCATTTTATTCAAAAACTTTTTATTTTTTACTTTTAAAATCATCACAATATTTATTTATTGGACATTCCTTACATTTTGGATTTCTACTATTACAAATATCTCTTCCGAACCAAATAAAAACATGATTAACATCTCTTATGTATTTTTCTGGTATTTGTTTTAATAAATCTTTTTCTATTTTTAAAGGATCACTTTCTTTTGATAATCCTATTTTTTTAGAAATTCTTTTTACATGAGTATCTACTGCTATTCCTTGAGGTTTATTAAATGCTTCAAGCATTATAACATTAGCACTTTTCCTTCCAACTCCAGGGAATTTTTCAAGTTCATCTATATCTTCTGGCAATATACTATTATATTTCTCAACTAGCATTTTACTAGCTAACCAAGCATTTCTACTTTTATTTTTATAAAAACCACATGATTTTATAATTTTTTCAATTTCTTCTACAGTTGAACTTGCCATTTTCTCTGGTGTTGGATATTTTTTAAATAATGTAGGAGTAATCTTATTAACTCTATCGTCAGTACACTGTGCAGAAAGCATAACAGCAATCATCATTTGAAACGGTGTTTCAAAATCTAAACTACATTTTGCATTAGGATAAGTTTGTTTTAAAATTTCTATTATATCTATTACTTCATTTTTTTTCTTCATAATCAATCCCATTTATTATTATACGATTTTCCAAATATATATTTTCTATTATTCAGCCATAAACTTACAAATCAAATTACTTATTTCTGTTGGATTTTCTATTGTTAAACCTTCTATAAGCCTAGCTTGTGAATATAAAACTTTAGTATATTCACTCAAAGTTTCTTTATTATTATCATATAAATCTTTTAATTTTTTAGATATAGGATGAGAATCATTTATTTCTAAAAAAGTTTTAGCTTTAACATTTTGATTATTTGGCATAGAATTTATAACTTTTTCCATTTCTATAGATATATTTCCTTCACTAACCAAACATACTGGATGATTTTTTAATCTGTGTGTAAACCTAACACCTTCAACAGCATTTCCTAAAGATTCTTTCATTGTTTGGAACAAATCTTTATATTCTTCATTTTTCTTTTCTAGTTGTTCTTTTTCCTCTTTACTCTCTATATCAATATTATCTGCTGAAACATTTGCAAATTGTTTTCCATCATAATTCATTAAAACTTGAAATACAAATTCATCTATATTATCAGTTAAATATAAAATCTCATATCCTTTATCTTTAATAGCTTCCACTTGTGGAAGTAAATCTATTTTATCAATTGTTTCACCACATGAATAATAAATTTTATCTTGTCCGTCTTTCATTCTATCAACATATTCTTTTAGTGTAACTAATTTCTTTTCTGTTGAAGAATAAAATAAAAGTAAATCTTTAAGTTCATCTTTATTCATTCCATAATTGTCATAAGCACCAAATTTAAGTTGAGTACCAAATACTTCAAAAAATTTTATATATTCATCTCTTTTATGATTTAACATTGAAGTTAATTCTGATTTAATTTTTTTCTCTATACTTTTTGCTATTACTTTTAATTGTCTATCATGTTGAAGAATTTCTCTAGATATATTCAATGATAAATCTTGACTATCTACTAAACCTTTTACAAAACTATAATAATCAGGTAATAAATCTTTACACTTATCCATTATTAGAACACCATTTGAATATAACTGAAGTCCTTTTTCAAAATCTTTTGTATAAAAATCATAAGGAACATGTGATGGTATATATAAAAGCATATTATAACTATATTGTCCTTCTACTTCACTGTTTATTACTCTTAGTGGTTTTTCAAAATCATAAAATTTTTCAGAATAAAAAGAATTTAATTCTTCATCAGTAACTTCACCTTTCTTCTTTTTCCAAATTGGAATCATACTATTTAAAGTTTCAATTTCTTTAACTTTTTCATATTCATCTTTAGTTCCCTCTTTTAATTTTTGTCTTTCAACTTCCATTTGAATTGGATAATGAATATAATCTGAATATTTTTTTACTATGCTTCTTATTTTATATTCATCTAAAAATTCACTATATTTCTCCTCATCAGTATCTTGTTTTATAACTAAAGTAATTGTTGTACCAACATCTGATTTATTGCTTTCTTCCATCTGATATCCTTCTACTCCAGTTGAAAACCATGAATAAGCTTTATCACTTCCATAAGCTTTACTTTCTACTTTTACAGATTCACTTACCATAAATGCTGAATAAAAACCTACACCGAATTGTCCTATTATATCAACATCATCTTTTTGTTCATTATTTTCTTTAAAAGCAAGAGAACCACTTTTGGCAATTGTTCCAAGATTATTCTCTAATTCTTCAGAATTCATACCAATTCCATTATCAGTAATTGTAATTATTCTTTTTTCTTTATCTAATTCTATTTTTATTTTATAATCTTCTTTTTTTAATTTTATATTACTATCAGTTAAAGATTTATAATATAACTTATCAATGGCATCACTTGCATTTGAAATAAGTTCTCTTAAAAATATTTCTTTATTTGTATAAATTGAGTTTATCATCAAATCTAATAATCTTTTAGACTCTGCCTTAAATTGTTTTTTCTCCATATAAATACACCTCTTTTTTCTAAATCTTTATGTATTATATATCTATATTTTAGCAAAGTCAACATTAGATTGCTAATTTTTTGAAATTTTTTCTAAAAATTATATAAACAATTTAATATTACTCACAAGCTTGTATAAAAGCTTTCATTATTTTCTCCATATCTTCATCAAGTAAATCTTCCGGATGCCAATGTACTCCAATCATAAACTTTTTTTCTTCCATTTCAATTCCTTCTATTATTCCATCTTCAGAAAATGCAGAAATTTTCATATCACCTGCATTTCTAATACAGTATCCATGCTTACTATTTACTCTAATCCTATTTTTTTCTAAAATCTCATATAATTTTGTACCATGTTTTATATCTACATAATGAACAAATTCTGGTTTAATAACTTTATGGTCTATTTCAGATTCAACTTTAGCTAAAACATTTTTCGAATCTCTACCATTTCTAGCACAAGCCATAGTTTGCATACCCAGACATGTTCCAAGACATGGAATATTTTTTTCATATATATAATCAAATGCTTCATATGCATATTCATAAATTCTTTGACCACCACAAAAAATAACTCCATTACATAAATCAAGCTGTCTTTTTATATCTTCTTTTTCTTCATTAGTCATTTTTGGCATTTCAGATGGTCTTGTATCAATATATTCAGCTAATTGAGTTGGTAAAATAGTAATTGGTATTCCTCCGCATTTAATAACAGCATTTCTATATTCCTCATGACAAACTATTACATTAACTTCAGTGTTTGTTTTATGTGGTCTTCCTATTATTCCTATTATTGGTTTCATAAATCCCCCTTTTATAGTTCTATACGAATATGTTTATTATATCATATAATTAATACAAAATACATTTTTTATTTAATATTACAATCATTATATTAAATTAATCCTAAATGCTCTAATAATATTTTTAAACCTATTAGTATTAAAACCAATCCACCTGCCAATTCAGCTTTAGTTTTAAATCTATCTCCAAATTTTTCTCCAACACAAAATCCTATAATAGATAATATAAATGTTATAATACCTATAATAGAAATTGCGAATATAATATTAGTTTTAAAAAATGAAAATGTAATTCCAACAGCTAAAGCATCTATACTAGTAGCGATAGCTAATGCCATCATTGTTTTAAAATCAAATTTATCATTGCTCTTTTCAAGATCATCTTCTCTTGATTCTTTGATCATATTGTATCCAATAATTAATAATAATATGAAAGCAATCCAATGATCAACAGCTTCTACAAACCCGACTAAAAGTCTCACCTACATAAAATCCTATAACAGGCATAATAGCTTGAAAAAGGCCAAAATATAAACCAACTTTTAAGCATTTTTTCCAATTCATTTTCATTATTGATAATCCCTTACAGATAGCTACTGCAAAAGCATCCATAGAAAGTCCTAAACTTATAACAACAATTTCAAATACTCCCATTAAAAACTCCTTTTTTGTTAATCTATATTCTAATAAAATCTTTAATATACCAAAAACTCCAATTTTGATAAATAATCAAAATTGGAGTTAATTTTACCTATTAAATTGTTTTATATCTAATTCTTTGTGATTCCTCTTATTACTGTTTCAACATAACCCTTATAAATTTGTTCAACAGTTACTTTTCTATCCTTTTTTAATCTATATAACAAACTAGAAAATGTTACACCAATTATTCCGCAAGCAATAGCTTCTGCATCTCCATCATAAAAAATTCCTTCATCTATTCCTTGTTGTATAATTGGCTTTAAAATCTCTACATAATTATCAAAAGCTTTTTTACATTTTCTAGTTCTAGAATTATCTCCCAATGAATTACTTATAACTACTGTAACAAAATCTTCATATCTAACAATTATTTTTATTTCTATCATTAAAATAGCTTTTAATTTTTCTAAAACTGTATTACATTTTCTAAATTTAATTTCAATACTATTATTCAATAATTTAGATCCTTCTTCAAGTAATAAATCAAATAAATCTTCTTTGGTTTCAAAATGATAATATAAAGCTCCTTTAGCATATCCAGCAACTGCAGTTATTTCTTCTATTCCAGTATTATCATATCCTTTTTCAGCAAATAATTTGACTGCTGTTTGAAAAATTCTTCTTTTTGTTTTATTCATATTATCATCTCCCTTTCATTTAATGATTATACTACATTTTTTATATTTACTCTATATTTTTTATAAATTTTTCCATATTATATTTTTTAATATATTTTTAGAGTTTGACCAACATATATTTTATTTACATTAGTTATATTATTTTGCTCTGAAATTTTATTAACAGTTGTTCCGTATTTTAAAGCAATCTCACTTAATGTATCTCCTCTTTTTACAGTATAAATAATACCATTATTAGCATTAGAATTAACTTCTATTTTAATTACATTTCCTACATAAATATAATTAGGATTCTGTATATTGTTTAAATCCACTATACTTTGAACTGTTACATTATATCTTTTTGCGATTTGTGATAACGTATCTCCATATTTTATCTTGTAACTTATAATATTTGAACCACTACTTTCATTATTAAATGTTTTTTCATAAATTTTTAGAATCTGACATGGATAAATCAAATTCACGTTCTGAATATTATTTAGTTTTGCTATATCATTTACAGTTGTATTAAATTCTTGGGCAATTTTACTTAATGTATCTCCTTTTTTTACTATGTAATTTATAATATTCTCTTTTTCATTATTATTCGAATTATCTTCTGGTATTTCTGTTGAATCTAATAAAATATCAGTTGAAAATCTATCTTTATCTACATCTCCATTTATTCCTGATACTCTTCCTTTATTAGTATATTGAATTCCTATATACGTATTCCAACTAGAACTGGTATTTATTATATTTTGAGTATTACCATAATATGCTAACCAAAGCTTTCCTGTGGATGCAACAGTATTATTAAATGTATTTTTTACATTATCCAAATTACTATAAATAATAACATCTTTTCCTGTTAAACTTTTAAGCCTATTTATAAAAGCAACTGCAATTTGATTAACTTGATTTTTTTGAACTCCATAAAATTGTTCATAATCCATTGCTAATTTACAATCAACCATTTTTCCCTGTATAATCGAAGCAAAAAAATCGGCTTGAGCTCTAGCTTCATTTACATTAGTTGCTGTTAAATAATGATAAAAACCTACTTTTAAATTATTAGCTCTAGCATTATTATAATTTAATTCAAAATTAGAATCTACATAATTTGCACCTTGACTTGCCTTTATATATACTATACCAATTCCCGCATCTTTTACTTTTGAAAAATCTATAATTCCTTGATAACGACTTACATCAATTCCTTCATACTTTAAATTATCTTGCGATGTTAATGCATATAATTTACCAGAAAAAAATATTATGTTTAATATAAAAATTAAACTTAGTACTCTTAATATTTTTCTTGACATAAGATTTACCTCCCCTAGTTATAATATTAAAAATTAAAATTATTAGTTACTATTTAAACTAAGGATGAGTTCAAACCTTGTTTCAAGAAAAATATTATATAAAAAAAGGACTTTACAGTCCTTTTTTTATTAATTCATATAACAGGAAAGTAAGCTTTCCGATTTGTTCTTTTATCCTTCTGAACTAAATGTTACTCCTTCAACATCTTTTAATTCATCTTCAATATTTGTTCCTTGTACTTCTTTAATTGACAACTCAATTTTTTTATTTTCTAAATCCATTCCAATAATTTTTGTATCCACTTTTTGATTTAATTCTAATTTATCTTGTGGTTTAGCAATTCTTTCATCTGAAATTTGAGAAATATGAATTAAACCTTCAACTCCATCTTCTAATTCAGCAAAAGCTCCAAATGGCATAAATTTTTTTATAGTTACATTTACTACATCATTTAAATTATATCTTTCTGTAATAGTATTCCATGGGTTAGCTTCTTTTTGAGGATATGATAATTGAATTTTCTTATTTTCTTTATCAAAATCTTTTACTTCTACTTCTATATCTTGAGCAACTTTTAAATAATCTCCAGCATTTGCATTTCTTTTCCATGTTATCTCTGATATATGTAATAACCCTTGGATTCCACCTAAATCGACAAATGCGCCATATGGATTTATTGTAACTACTTTACCGCAATATTTTTTTCCTATTTCTATATTGTCCCAAAATTCATTTTCTTTTTTTTGTTTTATCTCATCAGTTATAATTTTATTTGAACCTATTACTTTTCTATTTTCAGGATTATATTCTATTATCTTATATTCAATATTTGTTCCTACATAGTTTTCTAAATTTGCATCTCTTTTAATTCCAGATAATGATAAAGGAATAAATACTCTTATACCATCTACTTCTGTAATAACACCTTTTTCGTTTATACTATTTATTTTTGAATTTATAATTTCTTGATTATTAACTTTTTTTGCAAACTTTTCTTTATTTTGATTTATTTTCATTTTTTTATATGATAGTAATACATTTCCTAATCCATCATTCATTTTTAATATTTCAGCGGTAATTTCATCACCTACTTTAAATTCTTTATTTGGATCATCTTCTATATTAAATGAATACTCTTTCTTAGGAATTATTCCATCTGCTTTATACCCCAAATCAACATATATTTCTCCCTTTGATGTTATTTCTATTATTGTTCCTTTTACAATTTTTTCTAAAATATTTTCTTTTTTTATAGATTCATTGTATAATTCTTCAAATGAGCAATTTTCGTTATTTTCCATCTTTTACCACCTTTTAATTGTATTTTTTCCTATCAATATTAACATATAATTTTATTTTTTACAATAAAATTTATATTTATTTTTAAATACTTTATTTAAATTTTTTTCTATCTATATTTAATCAAAATTAAATTCCTATCCTTATTTCTTTTAAGGATAGGAACTTTTTTAATTAGCAAACTGTTCTCTTTATTCATATATTAAATAAATATAATTAAATGATAATCTTGATTTTTTTATTCTCTACTATCTGAATCTTTTGCTCTTTTTTCTGCGTCTTTTTTAACAGCATCTGTTAAATTCTTTGCAAAATTTCTTCCACTTCTTCTATCAGATAATTTTCTAGCATCTGATATAAAAATACTTTTTACTTTCTCGATTCCTTTTTTTACAACATCTAAAACATTAATTTTACTTTCTAAGTTTTTTATGCTTTCTTCATCTTTATCTTTTTCTTCTTCTAAGTTTCTAAGTTCTTCACTCTTTTTATCAATCATATCTTCATCTAAAACTGATCCTTGGTTTCTTAATGCTTCATATTCTGCTTTCTTTTCCTCTGGTAATTCATATTGTTCTATAGATGTTAAGTAAGTTTCTGCATCTGTTTTTGCTTTATTTAATCTTTCTATAGCTGATTTATTTATTTTTTGTGGAATAGAGTCTAATTCAGCATTTTTAACTCCAATTTGAGTTTTTAAATTATCTATTTTCTCTTGAGTAGATGGTTTTAAACTTTTTATTCTATCTGACATATCAGCTTCCGTATTCTGTATAATTTCATTTAAATCATCAATATCATTTTTAGAATCCATTATAGCTCTCATTTCTTTTTTTGGAATTTTTTTAATTGATTTATCATCAAATGCATAATCTGAATTTTTTCTTATTTTATTATACCAATCAACTATTTTAGATACAAATTTTGATCTTCTTTTTAAAATGTCAGAATTAGTTCCCATAATATAACTAATAGCTTTTTCTTCTTTAATTTCTGATCTATGTTTTATATGTTTTTCTATAATACCTTTCAAATCATCATTTGCATCATCATCAAATTCTCTTCCCAATAAAATTTTTTTAGTAAAATCTGCTAATTCATTAGAACTATTTAAAAATTTATCAAGACCGACATTATATGTATTTTCAGCATCTATAATTCTTTTTTCCACTCTTTTTTCGTCATAAACTAAATCATTTTCTTTACCATCTTTTAAATTTCTCATTAAATAATCATGCATAGCTTGTGATGTAGGTTCAACATCACCATCTTTTTTATGACTCTCACGCAATTCTTGTAAAAAATTTTTTTCAGCTTCTTTAAAATTATTTATTGCCTCTATGTATTTTGCTTCTGGTTTTGACTCATCATTCATTATACCTATACCTTCTGGATTTATCTGTAAATTATATAAAGCTTCTCTTAAACTTTTCTCTGCTTCTTTATAATCTGAAAATGCTTTATTAAGCTCAGAGTCTTTATTTAATAAGTCAGGATACCCTTCTTCAGTAATATACTTTGAATCAAACTCTTTTTTTAATGAATTTGTTTCTTCTATTTTTTTATCATATGCATTATGTAATCTTGTTAAATATTTATTTAATTCATGTAAATTATTGTTAAAATATATTACTTTTAATCCGTCTTCTAAATTTGCTTTCTCATCTTGTTTCCTTAAATAAGCTTCATTTTCAACGATTTCATCTCCATCTTGATAATTACTTCCTTCACCATCTATAGAAGGATTTTCCTTTTCCTCTATTAAAGCTTTTTTACTTTCTACTACTGCTTCTTGGGCATTTTTATATGCTTCAGTCTCTTTTTTGTTTGCCTCCCAAAATTCTTCCATTTTTTGTTTAATTTCTTCATCATCTATATTTTTAGAATTATTTTTTAAATCTTCTATTTCTGCATTTAAAGTAGCTATTCTTGACTCTTTTTCTTTCTTTTCCTTTCGAATTTCTTCTATTTGATCTTTTAAGTCTTGATATTCTTGATTTTCATCTTGTGAGTTTTGATCCATCTCTGCTACGATTCTCATTCCCTGTAACATTGATTCTTTTTCATTTTCTAAAGATTGCTTTTCTGAATTTAATCCTTTAATTTTTTCGTCTAATACTGAAACAACTAAATTTCCATTTTTATCTACTTCCCAAGTTATATTAGTATGTTTTATACCTTTAACATTTTTTAAATGATCTGTAATATTTTTTATTAATTCCTTACTTGAATTTCTAATTTCATTTAGTAATCTATTAACCTCATTAATTGAAACAAAATTCTGCGTAGCTTTACTCAATTCATCTGTTAATTCTGATAATTTTTGCATTTTATTTTTAACTTCACTATCATCATTAATTTCCTTGCTTTTTTCCTCTAAAACCTTTATTTGTTCTGCTTTTTTATCAATTTTATCATCAAAATCATTTTCAATTTCATTTCTTATTGCTTTATTAATTTCCTCATTTGCTCCTACACTTAATATTATTAAATCTAATCTATCATTAGCTTTTTTAATATTTTCTTTTATTCCTTTTATCTGTTCAGTAATCTCATTATCACTTTTTCCTTTTTCGGCTATCTCATTTCTTATATCATCCATTTTTTTCTTAGCATCATCTATAGCTTTACGCGCAACTTCCTTTTGATTTTCTATTTCCGGTCCAGAACCATTTTCACATGCTTTTAATATATTATTAAAAACGTCACAGTTTTGCTCATAAGTTTTTAATTCATTCTCTAGTTCTTTTATATCATTACTTTTTTTTGCTGTTAATTGATTTAACTCTTCATTCCATTTTTTTATTTCTTCATTTAATGTTTTTACTTCTGTATCTAATTCTTGTAAAGTTTTTTCTTCTCTTTTTTCCATAAAATTCCCCTTTCCTACTTTTATTATTTTCTAGCTAACTCAGATTCACATTCAGCAATTAAATTACTAATTTCCACTTTAGTTTTAGACATTTCTTTTACTAAATCTAATATTTTTTCATCAATTATCTTTTCATCGTTTCTCATATTAAAATAATCTCCTTTCAACATATATCAATTCAAACTGACATTATATCACTTTTTATATTATAACATTTTTTATTTTATTTTTCAATAGTTTTACATAATTTGTTACATATTTCATTACTTAATTAGATTATTATAAAGTCCTCATTCATTTTTGATTGAAAAAATTGTATAGTATTTCTTCTGTGTAATGCTTTATATTATAGAAAATGTTGAGGACCTTCCTTTAATATAAAAAAACTATGAATTGAAAAATACTTCAATTCATAGCTTACTTTTATTCAATTTCAATATGTTTTGTTTCTGGAAGTTCTTTTTGTTCTTCTTTCTTTGGAACAGTAATTTTTAATGTTCCATTTTTAAATTCAGCATGGATATCTTCTTCTGTTATTTTATCTCCGACATAAAAGCTTCTTGAACAATGTCCATAAAATCTTTCTTTATGAAGATATTTTTCAGTATCTTCACTATTTTCTTCTTTTTTTACTTCAGCTATAACTTCAAGATATCCATTTTTCAAATTAAGATTAATATTTTGTTTTTCATATCCAGGTAAATCAATATCTACAATATATTTGTCGCTTTTTTCTTTAATGTCTGTTTTCATTATAGAACATTCTCTTCTTTGAAAAAGTTCATCATCTTTAAAAAAATCATTAAATAAATCAAATTCATTCCTTCTTCTTGGTAACAACATAATAACAACCAATCTCCTTTTATAAATATTTTTTATATATTAATAACTCAAAATACCTCAGAATTATCAATAATATAAAAATTTGTGTATATTTATTATATGTAAATTGATTATTTTTATACTTTTCATAGAAATATTTTCTGGCAATTGTTGATGAAGCTTTTCTAATATGGAAAAAACTTTATCTTGATATATTATTTTCTTCAATAATTTTATTCCATATATTATCTTTTAATTCAAATAATGTTATATATCCTTGTAAAGTTCTTGCTTTGTGACGCAAATTTCTATTATGTTTGTTAAGATAAATTTTAGATTTAGCTTTACCATTTTTAGCTTCTTGAATCAAATTTGAAACTGGTGAGTTTCCATCTAGTGCAATTACTATAGATTCTCTTCTTTCAAATATTTCGTAATTAAAACTTTTATAAATTCCAAAATCTTCACTTTCAGTAGATATTCTAATCCCTGTAATTTTAGAAGCTAATATTCTATTTCTAACATCTTTTTCTATCATATTTGGAATAATTGCATATATTTCAATTTTTTTATTAAGTTTCTCACATAAATCTACAATAACTTTTTCATATCCTTCAAGTTTATGACCTATAACAAAGAATGCTTTTTTATCATCAATTCTTTTCACTAAATTAGTTAATATTTCAGTTTCTTCTGGATATGCTTTAGTTTGATTATTTTGTCCATTAAAGCTTCCACCTGCAATTATTATTGGGATTTTGTTAGTAGGCATATCTTTTATTTTATGTTTTAAAAATTCTTCTGAACTAACTTTTTCTGTTAATCTTAGTTTTATATCTTTCTTCAAATCTTTATCTTTTATTTTATATTCTTCTTCTAGTAAGGCTTCTCTCATATTCCTTCCATTTAAAAATTTGTTAAATCTCTTTGATTTTAAAATAAAATATCTATTTCTGTCTTTTAATATTTTATTTTCAACAGCTTTTATCTTTTCAAAATCTTCACTTGTTAATCCTATCAAATTTTTCAAAGCAAGTTGTTCTTCTATTGCGTCAGTTCCATAAAATCCACACCCATCAGTTCCCTGAACACAATTTATTCCTTCAGCTAAATATCTTTTTAGTGGATGGTTTGATATATTACTTAAATTATTTAATCTAACATTTGATGTTATTTGAAATTCTAAAATTGTATTTGATTCTTTTATTTGTTTTATCAATTTTTTTCCTTCTTCAGAATCCAAATCAGGTGTATATAATCCATGTCCAATTCTTATTCTTGGAATTTTTTGTCCTTTTTTCAAAGATTTTTTTACACATTCAATAGAATTATAAACATTATTTTTTAAACTATCATTTTCTCCAGCATGTATTCTTATAGTGTAATCTTTATCTTCTTTTTGAGAATACTGAACAATTTCTTCAATTACAGGTTGTAATTCACAAATATCATTTATTTCTTCACCAATAAAATCACTTCCAACTACATAAGGGCTTTTACTTACTGTTTTTAAAACACTTAAACTTTCTCTTAAATATCCACTTCCTGCAACTTGATCTTTTATAATTGTAAGAGGTATTCTTCTGATTGCAACCAAAAATCTTATTTTAACACCTGTTTCTTTTTCTATTTTTGGCATAATTTCATGAATATCCTCTAATAATTCTATTGCAGGTAGACCTTCCTTTGTTAATGTAGTATCAGCTATTTCAACATAATTAATTCCTTGTTTTTGATATTCTCTTGCTATCCATAAAAGTTTATCCTGTCTTAAATTATTTTTTCTATATATACTTCCTCTCTTTTTATCATCAATCATTTTTAATATAACATCTCTAATATCTTTTTGAGGAATTTTCTTTATTTTTGATATCTCTAATTTTATTTTTTCTTTAGTATCACTTTCAGTTCCTCTCGCAAAAACATATCTATATATGTATAATTTTTCTAAATTTGTAAATACCGCCTGACCATCTTTTAAAATGGCTAAACTTTTTCTTATTTTTTCGATATTTTCTTTTGCATCATCTAAATTATTTAAAATTAAATCAGCAAAATTTATAAAAGTATTATCATCTATTCTTCTAGTTAAATATTTACCAATTAATACAGAATTTTCAAATTCTTTTTCAACAATTTCTCTTTGTTTATATATTCTTTCCTCTTGATTTTTATTTAACTTAATTTTTAATTTTTTTATGTAATATAATGGATATCTTAATTGATGACTTATTCCTAATGCAATTAAAATATCAGGAGATAAATTTGCATTCATATGTGTATGTAAATCTGTTACAAATTTTTCTTTTTTCAACAAGTATGATTTTATAATAGTTTTATCTGTTCCAAACTGATAATCTTTAGTTTGAGACATAAATGTTTTCATTATGGATGGAATTCCTGCTTTTCTTTCTATCTTTCCATTTGGATAAATATTTGCAATTTTTACTCCTCCCATTCTCAAAATATATACTTCTTCGTTGTCTCCATTTATACTTAAAGGGATTGTTTCCTTAATAATTTTCATATCATTTTGATTTTTTATTGTTTTTAAACCACAAATTTTTGCTAAATTTGTTATTAAATTTCCTGTTCCATGATTAGGTGTTTCCAATATATATGTTAATTCATCTTTAGCAGATTGATATAATTTAATAATTATATCTTTTTCTTTATCTAAATAAAATTCATTAATAAATTTCATACTATCTCCTCTTATAATTATTATTAATATATAGAAAATATTATAACATATATTTTTTTTATTTTACATAGTTTACATATATTTTTATACATATTTTTTATTATTTAAGAAATAATAATAAAAATCGGTAAAATATTTACCTAGAATAGGAGTTTATTATGGAAAATCAAAATTTAAATATTTTAGATGAAGTTAATAAAGGAGCTACTATGGGAATGAATGCAATTCATTTTGTATCTGATAAAGCATATGATAGCGAATTTAAACATGTGCTTGAAGTTGAATATAATAAATATCAGAAAATTTCTCAAAGAGTAAATGATTTATATGATAATTATTCTTCAAAAGAACCTCATGAAACAAATGCAATGAACAAGATGATGACATGGTATGGTATACAAATGAAAACTATGACAGATGACACTACATCTAAACTTGCAGAGCTTTTGATGCAGGGAACTAATATGGGAATTATTGAAGGAAGACGTTTATTAAATGAAAATCAAAATGCTGAAAATAATGTAAAAAATATTTTAAATGATTTTGTAGTTATGCAAGAAGATAGTGTAGAAACTTTAAAAAAATATTTATAAAAATAGTCGATTCTGTATTGAATCGACTATTTTTATAAATATTTTATTTTTTCTTTTAACTCTTCAAAATTAATTAATTTCCATGACCAATTATTATCAGATTCAATTCCTGGAATATTTATTCTGCAACTATCATCTAAACCTAATATATCTTGAATTGTAACCACAACTAGCTTAGCTTTACATTTATTGCAATACTCTATAATCCCAATATTAATATTTTCATCATTACATTCATTTTTTCTTAAAAATTCTTTTAGCTTACTTTTATAATAATCATTAAATGAATCATACCAACTTCTAATTGTTTGGCAATCATGGTTTCCAGGAAACGCCAAAACATTTTCGTTATCATTATCTCTATCATATAAATTATCTAAATCTAATGAAAATTGTAATATTTTTTGTCTTGTAAAACCATAATACTCTCTAAGTTTAACTGTTTCTTCTCTTATATCCCCTAAATCTTCAATAATAAGATTATCTACTTTTATATTTGAATCTTTAAATAGTTCATTAAAAAATCCATAACTTACGCCATCACAATAATATCCTTCTCTTCCTGTTTTTCCTATTGGAATTTTGAAAAAAGAATCATATCCTCTAAAATAATCTACTCTAATTTTATCAAATAATTTTAGATAATATTTAAATCTCTTAACTAAATATCTATAATTTTCTTTTTTTATATTATCTATATTATAAACTGGCGCTCCCCATTTTTGTCCATCATTATTAAAGTAGTCTGGAGGTGTACCTGCTTCAAATGTAAAATTTCCATTTTCAATTTCAAAACATTCTGGATGATACATAGTTTCACAAGAATCAAATGTAGGATATACTGGCATATCCCCAATAATTTTTATATTTTTTGAATTTGCATATTTTTTCAATTCAAACCATTGCTTATAAACAATATATTGTAAAAATAAATAATATTCCTTACTTTCACCTTTTCTATTACTACTATATTCTGAATATTCTTGAATTTCATCTAATTCTACAAATCGTTCATATTCTTCATTTTTTTTAAATTTTTTAAAGGCTTCTTTATAATATTTCTCCTTAAAATTATCATATACAGCTCTATCTTTTATTTCTCTTGTTTCTATATTATCAAGTAATCCATAATCTTTTAATTTTTCTAATGATATATAATTTTCATCTAATGCATAATAACTAATTGGAGAATATGGTAATCTATTACATGAATTAATTGGCAATATTTCCCAATACGTAATATTATTTTCACTTAATATATCTATAAATTCATATGCTTCTTTTCCAAAATCTCCTATTCCATATTTACTAGGTAATGAAAAAATTGGAAGTAATATTCCTTTTTCTTTCATAATTGTCCTCTTTCGTTTATTTATAAATTTTAATATTCTAATTACATTTTTATGATAACATTTATAAAAATTTTTTTCAATTATCAAAATAAAAACATAACAATATATTTTTGTCTTAAAAAGCTTCTTTAAAAATATCTCCAGAAATATCGATAATCTCATTTATTGGTATTTCTGTATTATCTATTAAATAAATACACTGATTATATTTATTTATTTTACTTATTAATCCGCATTACTGTAATATAAACTCCTCCATCTTTTTTCGTATCTGGAACAAAATATGTAATTTCAACTTCTGGTTTTTGTTTAATTTTATCCATTAGTATTTGTAATTTTGAATCTAATATAAACCTTATATCATCATCAATTTCTATTTTTTTATTAGTTTCTCTAGCTGTTTCCTCCACTAATTCTTCATATCCAGTCAATGCTGCAAATGGAGCAAATTGAGCAGACCTTGCATATAAAGACATTTCAGGATGATTATTAGATTTATGATGTGGCAAATTAATTATATCATCATAATTATGTTCATATTTCATAATTACTCACCCTCCTCTAATTCTTATGACCTCCAACTTGATTATTTCTTTCGATAGTTGTTGCATCTTCAATAAAATCCATGCCTTTAAGTATAGCATTTTTTCCATATTTATCTTTTATATTTAAAATTGCTTTTTGTAAATTTTTTTCATCTTTTTCTTGTTTCTTTTGCATTTCTAATTTACTATAATCAATAAACATATTCATTTGCTCATATTCTTTTATATTTTTATAATCTTGTTCATTTACAACATCACTAGCTGTTATGTTTATTCTTCTAACCAGTAATTTTTTATTTATTATATTTTCATATAATTCCATAACTTTATCTGTAATAATTTTGGTAGAAGATGTTTTATGATCTATATTTATTGTTCCATGAGCATGCTTAGGGACTTTTCTTCCATAATGATCAATTGTTATTTCTCCAGAATAAAAACTTGAAGAATCTGCACTTGAAAGATTACTAATATCATAACCAATATCTAATACTATTTTATTTGTGATTAAATCTTTTCTTACTAAATCTAAAGAAAGAAGCTCTGCCATTTCTTTTACTACTATTTTGGTCTTTTCATAATTATATGGACAATGTAAAACTTGACCTGAACTCAAACTATTCATAACTGGTTTATATGATTTTATACTTTCTATTGTACATGGCTCATATCCCCAACTATGATCAATTAAAAGTTCTGCATTTATACCAAATAATTTATATAGCAACTCTTCATTATTAACAGAAGTCCTCGCTACATCTCCCATTGTATGTATTCCATTTTTTTCTAATTTTTGAGATATTCCTTTTCCAATTCTCCAAAAATCTGTAAGTGGTTTATGATTCCATAAAAATTTCCTGTAAGAAATCTCATCCAAACCAGCTATTCTTACTCCATATTTATCTGCATTAGTATGTTTAGCAACAATATCCATTGCTACTTTTGCAAGATATAAATTCGTTCCAATTCCTGCTGTTGCAGTTATTCCTGTTTCATTATATATATTTCTAATTACCTTAGTTACCAGTTCTCTAGGAGTCTTTTTATAAGTTCTTAGATAATGAGTTATATCTATAAAAACTTCATCAATAGAATATACATAAATATCAGACTCACAAAACCATTTTAAATAAATACTATATATTTTAGAACTATATGCCATATAAAGGCTCATCCTTGGAGGAGCAATAATATATGAAAGCTCTAAATCTTTATTTTTTTTTAAAGCAAGATCATCATAAGAAGAACCTGTAAATTTATTTTCAGGAGCAATATTCTTTCTTTTTTTATTTATTTCATTTACCTTTTGAATAACTTCAAAAAGTCTAACTCTACCTGGTATTCCATATTGTTTTAATGATGGACTCACAGCTAAGCATATTGTTTTTTCTGTTCTACTACTATCTGCAACCACTAAATTAGTTGTTAGCGGATTCAATCCCCTTTCTACACACTCTACAGAAGCATAAAAACTTTTTAAATCTATTGCAATATAAATATTTTCATGGTTTTTATCCAATATTATCACTCCAAACAACAGTTTTCACATTCTTATTATAATACATTATTCAAATTCTGTAAACAGTTGTTTGCTATTTTTGTGATTTTTTTTGTAAAAGTAAATTCCAAATTGATTCTAAAATTGAAATTTACTTTTACAATTATCATATCATTATATTTTTATCTTCCAACTTTTTTGCAATATTTCTCCATCATTGCAGAAACTTCTGCTCTTGTTGCATTTCCTTTTGGATTTAATGTTCCATTATCATTTCCAGTTATTACTCCTGCTCCTACTGCCCATTTCATTGAACTTACTGCATAATCTGATATTTTTGATACATCTGAAAATTTCTTTAAATCATTTGTTGCTGATACATTTTTTCCTTTATATTTTGCATATCTATTTAATATAACTGCTAACTGCTCTCTTGTTATATTATCATTTGGTCCAAATTTTCCTGTATTATATCCAGCTACTACTCCTTTATCTGTTGCCCATTTTACTGCTTTATAATAAAATTGTTTGCTATCTTGTACATCTGGGAATTTTGGTTTACCAGATATAGCTGGTTCTCCTTCCATTCTATATAATATTGTTGCTAACATTCCTCTTGTTAAATTATCATTTGGTGCAAATGTATTTTCATTATAACCTTTTATTATATTATTTTTTAAAACATATTCTACAGCATTTGCAAACCAATCTGTTTCTAATACATCATTAAAGCCCCCTACTTTTAGAACTATTGTCTTATTATCTGTATTAGAACTATACTTATCTTTTGCTATAAAAGAATTAAAATAAGCTTTTGCTACATCACTTTCCACCAAGTTTTTTTGAGGAAGTGAAGAAAAAGATATAAAATAAACATATTTATCTGAATTTAAAGTATAATATTATAAAATTCCTTACAATATTTTAAATAGAATTTTGCAGTTATTATGAATTCTTAGTAATAATTTTTTTATCATGATTGCACACCATGGGAAGTGCTTGCTTCCCATGATAAAAAATTTAATCCTCTTTGATAATATTTTTGCCACCCAAATATGTAGCAAGAAAATATGAGCCATATATAGTACCTATTATAATTACAGTTACTATAATTGATGGTAATAATTCATTTGATTTTGCAATTCCTGATAATAAATTTAGAGCAAATTGTATTCCAAAAATTGAATGTATAATTGCTAAAACAAGTGGCATACCAAAGAAAATACCTATTTGTCTAAATAATGCTTTATTAATCATTTTTTCATCACAACCTATTTTTCTTAAAATAGTATATCTTTGCTTATTATCGCTTGCTTCTGTTAGTTGTTTTAATGCTAATATAGCGCTACTTGCTATTAAGAATATAATTCCTAAATAAATTGCTATAAATACTACTATCGTTGCTATCCCAACACTTGCTTCTCTTAAACTAATTTTTGTAAATCCATCTAATTCTATTCCATTAGAATCTAGTGATGATATAAGCCTTGAAGTTCCACTATTTCCTGAAAATATTTTCTCTATTTCTTGTTTTTCTTCATCTGTTTCTACATTATAATTTGCTGATAATAAATACCTTTCTTTCATTTCTTCTGTTAAAGGGCAACTATCTGGAACTAAAATAATTCCTGTATTTGTATGGCTGGTTGACATCATTATATATCCTTCTTGACATTCATTATATTTTGACTTGTATTCTTTTCCTGCAATATTTAAAGAATAATTTCCTTTTGATAATACTTTGTTCCTTATTTCTGTTTGACTATCAAAATCACAAAGAACAATATATTCATCTTCATTTAATTCATATTCATTTATTCCATATAATTTTGCCATTTTATTATAATCAGATATTTTTACGATTTCCTCTGGCGTTCCATAAGCCAAACCTGGAAATTTCTCTTTTACTTCATTCAAACTATCTCCAAAAAAAGTTTCCCAAGTTAATTTATTATCTGTATAAATCTCAATTTCAACAATATCTTTTAATACATTCATATCTAATTCGTTATTTATTAATGTTTCTTTAATAGAATGTCTTGAATCTTCTCGTTGTAATTCTGTAGTAATTATTTCTTTTCCATATTTTTTATAACTTTCTTGCAAATTTGCAGTTTTATATAAATTCAAATCTACTGGTGTCATTTCTTTTAATTCTCTTTGCATAGTATTTCTTAATGCTAAACTAGATGACAAAATACTGATTGTCATAAATAACATTAAACATATAACACTCATACTAACAACCATTGTATTGATTTTATTATTTATTTGCCTTAAAACAAACATATTTGTATCTTTAAAATAAATATTTTTCATTTTTTGAACCACTGTTATTATAAAACCAGATAAAGACCAAAAGATTAGTATCGTACCCACAATTCCCATAAGAATAGGTGGTAATAATTTTTCTGCTGTTTGCATCGCATTTACATTTTCTGTTACTTCCCAGTAAGCAAAACCTAGAATACTGCTACCAAATATAAATACTAAAACTGCTAAGAATGGATTCTTCATTTTTACTTTTTCGTTTTTCTTTTCTGCATTTAATAAATTAATTAGTTTATATCTTGAAATTGTCATTGTATTAAAAATCAGAACTGCTAGATACATTACTGCAAAATATATACAAGTTTTTATACAGCTATCCATTGAAAATACAAAGTGAAATTCACTCATATCAGCTTCAAACAATTTTGCAACAAGTATAGACATAAATTGTGATGCAAATACCCCAATTACAAGACCAATCCCAAGTGATATTATGCCTATCAATATTGTTTCTAGTAAGATGATTCTTGATATTTGTCTTTTTCCCATTCCAAGAGTCATATATATACCAAATTCTTTTTTTCTTCTATTTATCAAAAAATTATTAGCATATACAATTAATAATCCTAATACTACTGATACAAACACAGAAACGAATCCAAGTATGCCTAACATTAATTTTATAATTTCTCTTGTAGACCCGAGAAACCTTTAGCATTGCTTGTTGACTATCTAACGAATTAAACATATAAAATATTGCTACACCTAAAACTAATGTTAAAAAATATATGCTATAATCTTTTATACTCTTTGCCATATTTTTTATTGATAACTTAAAAACAATCATTCAAATCACCTCCGAGAAGTGTTTGTACATCAATTATTTTTTCAAAAAATTGTTTTCTTGTATCATTTCCTTTTATTAACTCATTAAAGATTTTTCCATCTTTTATAAATAATATTCTATTGCTATATGAAGCCGTAAATGCATCATGAGTTACCATTAAAATTGTAGCTTGTAATTTTTGATTAAGATATTCAAAATTTTCTAATAATTGTCTTGCAGATTTTGAATCTAATGCTCCTGTTGGCTCATCTGCAAGTACAAGTTTAGGTTTGGTAATAATCGCTCTTGCAGATGCCACCCTTTGTTTTTGACCTCCAGATACTTGATAAGGATACTTTTTTAAAATTTCTTTTATTTCTAGTTTTTCTGCAATTTCATTTACTCTTTTATCAATCTCTCTTGCATTTATTCCCTGAATTGTTAAAGCAAGTGCTATATTTTCATAGCAAGTTAAAGTATCTAATAAATTAAAATCTTGAAAAATAAATCCTAATTCTTCTCTCCTAAACTTATTTAATTTGTTTCCTTTTAACTTTGTAATATCTTCATCCTTAACAACTATATGACCTGCTGTTACTCTGTCTATTGTAGATATACAATTTAATAATGTGGTCTTTCCTGATCCACTTGCTCCCATAATACCTACAAATTCTCCTTTATCAACATTAAAGCTAATATTGTCTATTGCCTTTGTTAAGTTTGATTTGTTTCCATAGTATTTCTCTATGTTTTGTACTTCTAAAATTCTTTCCATATAAAAAACTCCTTTCAACTTAACTTAAATTATAATAGCTTTTCAAAATAGTTGCCATCGATTTACCTTACAAAAACCTTACATTTTTGTAAGGTTTCTATTTCATATCTATATAACTGCTATTTGGAAACACTAATCTAACTTCTGTTCCTTCATTTTTAATAGAATTTAATTCTATTGCCATTCCTAATTTATCACATAATTTTTTGCATAAATACAATCCTATTCCTGTAGATTTTTTATTTAACATCCTTCCATTTGTTCCTGTAAATCCCTTTTCAAATACTCTAGTTATTTCTCCTTTTTTTATTCCCATTCCATTATCTTTTATATATAAAATAACATTTTCTTTTCCTTTTACACTATAAATTTCAATTTCAGCTTGTCCTTTTTCTTTTCTATATCTTATGCTGTTTTGAATAATTTGATTTAAAATAAATACAATCCATTTGCTATCAGTATTTACAGATATTTTTAAATCGTGAGTATTAATAGATATTTTTTCTCCAATTAAAACTTTTCTATTCTTTTTGATACACTCATTTACCATATCTTCTATTTTATTTTTCTTTATATAATAATCTTTATCAACAGTATTACTTCTAGCATAATATAATGCTTGTTCAATGTAATTTTCTACTTTATCTAGTTCTTCATCTATACTTTTAGTTATTTCGTTCTTATTGTTTTCTACTATCATTTTACTTGCTGCTATTGGTATTTTTATTTCGTGAATCCACATTTCTATATATTCTTTATAATCCTCTTGTAAATATTTATATGTATTTACATTTTCAATCATAGATTTATCAATTTGCTCTAGTATTTCTTTTAAAATCTTTCCTTCAACGAAGCTAGAATTTTCAATAACTTCTGTTATTAAATATTTTTCCTTTAATTCATCTAATGTTTTATAAATATTTTGATAATATAGTTTTTTCTTAAAATATTCCACAATAATAGAAATAAAATATAAAATTAGTAAGCTCAATGGAATATAAATTTTTATAAAATTACCATAAGGATATGCCAATAAAAACATTTCTATGGTGGCAATTCCAAATACAATTAAACTGATTTGTAATATTTTATCTCTTATAAAACTACCAAATTTCATATTTTCCTCCTATTTTAATATATATCCCTGTCCTCTTTTTGTTTCTAATAATTCTTTCAAATTTAATTCTTCTAACTTGTTTCTTAATCTAGTTATATTTACTGTTAGAGTATTATCATCAATAAAACTATTACTTTCCCATAAATAATCCATAATTTCTTCTCGTGATACAATTTTGCCTCTTTTCTCGTTTAAATATTTTAATATTTTAAGTTCATTTTTGGTTAAATCAATTTCCTTACCATCTTTGATTATCATACTATTTGATAAGTTAATAATAAAATCTCCAGCATCTATTTTATCTTGTTCACTTCTCATATTACTTCTTTTTAATAATGAATTTGTTTTAGCAAGTAATATTTGAATATTAAAAGGTTTTGTAATGTAGTGATCTGCACCATAATTTATACTTAATAATTCATCTACCTCATTATCTCTGCTTGTTACAATAATAATTGGTACATTAGATTGTTTCCTAATTTCTTTGCAAACATATTCTCCATCTGCTCCAGGTAAATTTATATCTAATAATATTAAGTCTGGATTTATATTCATAATATCTTGAATTGTGTTATCAAATTTTTTTAATGACTCTACTTGATAACCATAATGGCTAAAAAATATTTCTACTTCGCATCTCAATTTTTCATCATCTTCTACTATTAGGATTTTTTGCATAATTTCATTCCTCCTATTTGAAATTATATCATAAAAAGCATAAAAATAACCTTACATTTTTGTAAGGTTTAAGGGATAGTCTTTTTGAAGGAATGTATGAAGTTGATAAATTAATTCCGTCCACATGTATATAAAAATATTATTTTAATAAATTTTAAAAATTTTTACTATCTGACGACCAATTTTATATAATGGTGTCTCCAAATTCTTTTTAGCTTTTTTTAATTCTTTACGAATTTCAATATGTTGAGGGCAATGCTTTTCACATTTTCCACATTCTATACAATTAGATGCAGATGAAGAATTTTTACGCATAGCTGTACACATAAAATATTCCTTTAAAGCTGTCATTTTTCCATCTGAATATTTTCTATTATATGCTGCAAACGTTCCAGGTATATCTACATTTTGAGGACATGGCATACAATATCTACATCCTGTACATCCCACTTTCATTTTAGAATTTATAGCTTTTGATACATTTTTTAAAAGTTCTTGATCTTTTTCTTTGAATTCATTAACTTGTACTTCTGATGCTATTCTAACATTTTCCTTAATCATTTCAATTGAATTCATACCTGATAATACAGTAGTTACCTCTGGTTGATTCCATAACCAGCGAAACGCCCATTCTGCAGGACTACGTTTTACTTCATATTCTTCAAATACTTTTAATGCTTCTTTTGGTAAATTATTAACCAACCTTCCTCCTCTTAATGGTTCCATTATAATAACTGGTATATTTTTAGATTCAGCATATTGAAGCCCTTTTCTACCAGCTTGAGTATTTTCATCCATATAATTATATTGAATTTGGCAAAAATCCCAATCATAAACATCAATCAATTCACAAAACATTTCTGAATTTCCATGATAAGAGAATCCAATTTGTCTAATTGCGCCACTTTCTTTTTTTTCTTTAATCCATTCTATAATACCTAAGCTTTTAAGTTTATCCCATGTCTTTATATCAGTAAGCATATGCATAAGATAGTAATCAACATAATTTGTACGAAGTCTTTTCAATTGTTCTAAAAAGTATTTTTCAATACTATCTGATTTTTTAATTAAATAATGTGGTAATTTTGTAGCGATATTAACTTTATCTCTAATTTGATTTTTTTCTAATATTTTCCCAAGTGCTTCCTCACTTCCAGGATAAACATAAGCTGTATCATAATAATTAACACCAGAATTATAAGCCTCCATTATTTCTTTCTCTGCTTTATTTATATCTATTTTTCCAGCATTTTGAGTAAATCTCATACAGCCATATCCTAAAATAGAAATTTTATTTCCATATTTATCACAACGATAATTCATAATATTTACTATAATAAACTAGTTTTTTTACTAACTTATTTCCTTTCCTTTTTATATTTTATATACTAAAAATCTTAACTTTATTTTTGTACAGTTATTACTTTCATTAACATACCTCCCAAACTTTTAATATTTATCAATTTCCGTTCCGTTTTTTAAATATACTTTTATCTGCCTTATAATATGAGGTATATTATAGTTTCCTGCAAATTTTGAATTATCTAATAACTCATCATTTATAGTTACCCATTCTAACTTATTTTTTTCCTCTACTAAAGTTACTTCATGCTTTAGAATGCCATAATAAACTTGTATATTATTTTCATATTTAAAATAATTTAAATCCATAAAATGATCTAATTTTATATCTTTATTAGATATTCCAGTTTCCTCAAATAATTCCCTATATGCAGCTTCATCATTTGTTTCATTTTCTTCAACTTTACCGCCAACAAAATTATATAATCCTTTATATGGTTCTTTTGCTCTAATACAAAATAGAACTTTTTCTAAATCAATATTAAATACTACAATTAAATTCAATTTTCTCATCTTCTGCTCCTTTAATTTATTGATATATTATTAGGTAAATTTTCCATATTTTAGCTCCTTTTAAAAACATTATAGACAAAGGGACGGGGTTTTTGTCTATATAGACAAAGGGACGGGGTTTTTGTCTATAGACAAAGGGACGGGGTTTTTGTCTAAAACTTATCTATTTATCTGATAAAAATATAACAAAAAAGCAAGTGATTGTAAATATATTCACTTGCTTTTAATTATATACTCATTTTAATTACTAAATAATTATTTCTATATATTGCTTCAATTTTGCCACCACTTAAATCTACTAATTGTTTAGCAATAGATAAACCTATTCCATTAGATTTTTTTGCATTTCTTACTGTATAATATCTATTAAATATTTTTTCTACACTTACTTTATCTAATTTATCTGTTTTGTTTGAAAACTCTATTGTACCATTATTATACATTTTTACATTAAAATCTTGCTGACTATATTTTATAGCATTAGAAATGATATTTTCAAAAATTCTTTTCAAATTATTTTCATTTAATAACCTAATTACTTTGTCTTGGCATATATCTATATTAGGACTAATATTTTGTTCTCTAAATAAACTATAAAAACCAGCAATAGAATCCTCTAAAACATCATTTATACATACATTATCTTTTTTCATTTCTTGTTCAATATCTAAACTTTTAGAATAATTAAAGAGTTGCTCTGTTAGTTCAGTCAAGGCATTTACTTTTGTATCAATAATTTTTAAATATTTTTTCTGCTTTTCAGTAAGCTCATCATTATTCATTAAATCAAGATAACATTTTATGCTAGTTAAAGGTGTTCTTAAATCATGTGAAATATTTGTTATTGATGATTTTAATTCCTGATTTCCATTTTTATATTCTATTTCTAATTTACGAAGTTGTTTTAAATTTTCATTAAGTATATTAGATAAATTTATTAAGCTTTTATCATTTGTATTATTTGTAATTAAATTATTAGTATCTGATTTTAAAATGTTTGAAAAAGAATTTCCAATATTTCTAATCTCATTTTTCATTATAAAAACTTTTATTATTAGAAATAGTAAAAAAGCCAAAACAATTAAAAACATATAAAACCAGATACTCATAAAAACACCTTTCTATTTTAATTCTTTTTTATTAAATAAAATAATTCCTAATCCAGAAAATATTATTATAAATCCCAAAGAATATATTGGAAATATTTTTAAATCTAAACTACTTTTTCCTGTAATTTGAAACATTTGACCTGCTGGATTAATATCAAGCAAAGTTTGATATATTTTTCTTTGTGTTTCATTTGAATATTTAGAGTTTTTTTCTTCAATCATCTCCATTTCTCCATTTGCAAACCTTTCTGTTTGTATGTATTCTGGTATATTTAAATTAGCAACACAAAAGCCAGCAATCATTAACAAGCCAAATGCTAACATAATGTTTACCATTGTTGTCATTGTTTTATTTGAAATTACCATTTCTATTAATGTAAATATACTTGAATAAGCAATTTCTGCCATAAAAATACAGCCTAATAGCATTAGTAGCCTTGATAGTTTGATAGTTATCTCGCCAAATATAGGTATTCCAACTATTGCTATTATTATAATAAATAGAATATATGAAAATAAACTTGTAATACTTGTAATAATTAAATTTGATAAATATATATTTGATCTTTTATGACCTATGCTAATTTTATTTCTTATTGCACCATTTGAATATTCTGCTTCTAAAAATAAACTAGTAAAAATTGCAATTACAAATACTATTATTGTAGAATATTTTAGCATAAGCTGTTCTGTTAATATAACTTCTCCATATTCTTTCTTATTATAATATTGTGTAAAAACAATTGCCAGTGCTAATCCTACAGTAAATATCATTAACATACAAAATAATTTATTTTTTCTTAATCTTGCAAAACCTGCATTTAATAAATTAATCATTTTTTATCCTATTCCTTTCTAAATTATAAATTTGTTTGACCAAGTAAATTCATATAATAACTTTCTAGTGATTCTTCTTGTTCGTGAATATCATCTAATAATAAATTATTCCTTAATATCTCATTTATAAAATTTAATAAATTATGTTCCCCATATACATTTATTGTTTTATTATCTATTACCTCATAAGAAATGTTATTTTCTTCAAAATATTTAATAAAATCATCTTGATTATTTACTGTTAATATAAATTTATGTTTTAATTTTTTTGACAATTCATCACTACTTATTTCTCTAATAATAGTACCATTATCTAAAAAACCATAATGTGTTGCTATTTTTGATAACTCATCTAAATAATGACTAGAAATCAAAATAGTAATTCTTTTTTCTTTATTCAATTTTAAAATTAATTCTCTTATCTCAATAATTCCTTGTGGGTCAAGACCATTTATAGGCTCGTCCAAAATTAAAAAATCTGGATTATTAGCAAGAGCTACGGCAATTCCTAATCTTTGTCTCATTCCGAAGAGAAAAATCTTTAGCCTTTTTATTACCTGTTTTATCTAATCCAACTAATTTTAATAAATTATCAATATCTTCTAAATTTGACATACCTACTAATTTGTATTGTATTATTAAATTATCTCTAGCAGACATTTCTCCATAAATAGCAGGAGTTTCAATAATCGCACCTATTCTATTCCTAACTTTCGTTATTTCAGGACTGCTATTCTTAACGCCATAAATAGTATAACTTCCACTTGTTGGTTTTTGCAATCCACATATAATTCTAATAAGAGTTGTTTTTCCTGCACCATTTTTTCCAATAAGACCATATATACTACCTTTTTCAATATGAATGTTGGCATAATTTAATGCTTTAAAATCTTTGTACTTTTTTTCAAGATTATTTGTTTCTAAAATTATTTCCATACCTCTTCTCCTTTCATATACTCATTATAATAAATAAATGTTAAGAAAATTGTTAAGGAAATTGTTAAAATTTTGTTAAGATTTATTCTTTAATTTTAAAACCTATTCCCCAAATAGATTCAATATATTCATTTTCTGTATAATTTCTAATTTTCTTTCTTAAATTACTTATATGAACTCTCATAGAATTTTCATCACAATCTTCTGTATCAACACTAATTAAATCAAGCAATTTATTCTTTGTAATTACTTGTGTTGGATTTAAAAGTAATTGTTTTAATATTGCATATTCTGTTTTGGTTAAACTTATCCTTTTACTACAAACTAAAAGTGTACGATTATCATTTAATAATTCTAATTCTTTATATTTTAATATTCTAGGAGATTTAACTTTAGGTCTTAATTGTACTTCAATTCGCGCTAACAACTCCTTACTATCAAATGGCTTTGTTATATAATCACAAGCACCTGCCATCAAACAATTAACTTTATCCTCACTAGATATTTTTGCAGAAAGTACAATTATTGGTGTATCATTTACTTTTTCAATTATTTTCTCGCCATTTATTGCAGGAAGCATTAAGTCTAATAATATTAAGTCATATTTTTCCTTTTCTAATAAAAGCATAGCTTCAGTACCAGAATAAGCATTATATGTTTTATAATTTGCCTCTTGCAATAATTCTTCTAAAGCACTATGAATGCTAACATCATCTTCAACAATTAAAATTTTTTTCATCATAACCACCTTTAATATTTGCTACAGATAATTTTATAATTACTTGACTATTTATATAATACAGAAAGTAAGTTGTAATTATTCTAAATATTTAAACACCTGCTCTGGATATATTTTTAATTCCTTATTTTTAAACTTATTTATATCTATCCACATTGCATCAGTTTCACTATTATCATCAATTATATGATATTTTTCCTTATAATCTTTATCACTTATATTAACATTATAAAACAATATTAATTCATGTGCATTTTTTCCATTATAAGTGAATATGTTTTCAGCAATACCTAAAAATTCTCCTACACTTATATCTATATTAAGTTCTTCTTTAAATTCTCTTTTTAATGCTTCTTTACTATCTTCTAAAAATTCAATGCCTCCTCCTATACTTCTATAAAATACTTCATTTTTTACTTCATCATATCCTTCACTAACTAATATTTTGTTTTCTTTTTTTACTATACCTAGAACAATAGGCCTTATTTCTTTAAATTTATCCATATCTTATTATCTCCTCTCTATAAAATTTATATCATAAATTAAATATAGTAATATTACTGAATAATTTACCTTCCAATGCAAAATATTCATTTTAACTTCACCATCTTTTAACGTTTTATATTTTTTAAATCCGTTTGGCAATATTTCAATTTTTTGTAATTTATTTTTTAATTTATCCCAAAAACCTCCTACTAAGCTACCTTAATAATATTGTTAAAATTATATAATATAAGATAGATGATTTCAATCATCAAATATTGTATTTTTGAAACACAATACTTTAGCTACACTCCAAATATAAATTCTAAATAATATAATTCATTTTCTTAAAAAAATAACAGAGAAGTAATACTTCTCTGTCTAAAGAATTATTTTTTTGTTTCTTCAAATCCATTTAACTCATTCATAATCATTCGGGATATTTTAGGTCCAATATAATCTAATAACTGTAGACGAGCCTCAGGAGTTGAATATTTCAAATTATCTCTTTTGGTCATATGCTCACATCTGTCTTTTATATTTTGTAATCCTGAAAAATCACCTTCCAAAAAACGATAAAGTTCAGAAAGTCGAGTTATCCCAGCATGATTAAAAACCCGTTTGTATTTTTTTGCAAAATCAAACAAATCAATTATTAATGGATCCTCAAAATTCATTTTTTCCGTCTCGAGCTCTTTTATTTCATTTTGAAGAAGCTCTATTTTTTGTTTCCGCTCTGCAATTTCTGCTTCGAGCTTTTTAATTCTTTCTACATCTGCTTTCATAGCAAGTCCTCCTTGATGGTATTATAGTGTTATTATTATATCATAAATTTACATAAAATACAAATTTTTTACAATAAATATTTTTTTATCACTATAAAGTGAAATTACTTGCAAATTTTGTATATTAATTCTTTATATTGATTAACTAAATTATTATAACTATATTCTGATATATTCTCATTCACTTCATGTGCAGTAATAGGTCCTGTTCCTAAAATAATTCGCTTTGAATTTTTAACTTTACCAGCTTCTGTCATAAAATTCGTAGTCTTTTTTTCTTTTATAAATTCTATATCATCAAAAAAAGGTTCAATTAATTCAATTATATTAATTTCAGCTTTATACTTATAAGATAAACTATTCATTTTCTTAATTATTTTTTCTATATGATTTTTATTAGCAATGCGAAAATCTATACTTATTTCACAATAAGCTGATACTGAATTTCTTGCACTTCCTCCATTCATTGTTCCTACATTCATTGTAGTATAAGGGATTTCATAAGAATTATTTTCATCAACTTTTATTTCATTATTATAAAATTCATCTAATTCATATAAAAACTTAACAGCATTCATATTAGCACTTATACCTTTTGCAGGATTACTAGAATGTACTTTAATACCTTTAAAATTTACTACACATTCAATTAATCCCTTATGTCCACAATATACTTCATTATTTGTAGGTTCTCCAAAGATTATATATTCTGGAAAAATTTCATTATTATTAACTAATTCATTAACACCACCAAATCCAATTTCTTCATCATAAGTAAAATATAATTTCATTCCATTTTTCAATTCACTAAAATTTATAAGAGATATAGCATCTAGCATTGCTGATATTCCACCTTTCATATCACAAACGCCTAATCCATATATATGATTATCTTTAATTATTAAATCAAATGGATTTTTAAATTCTTCTATATATTCTACTGTATCAGTATGACCTAAAAAACCTAATTTAGGATTTTCTCCAATGCTCATAATTAAAACCTTTGTCTTATACTCTGTTTTAAACCCTAAATTTTTTAAATAATTTTCTATATAATTAATTATTTCTTTATTTTGATTATCTTTTATTGTATTAAAACTTACCAAATCTTTTAATATTTTATAATTTCCCATAATATTTACCTCTTTTCAGCAATATTAGCAATTTTTAAATATTTTTTCGTCATCTAACACTAAAACATTCATTTTTTCTTCTTTTACCTAACCTATTATATTTTAACATAAAATAATTATTATTTTTATTGCTAAAGATAAATGTAAGAAAAAGTTAAGTCTTTCTTAAGGCTTCTTTAGAATATAAATCCAATCATTTAGTTATAATTAAAAAAATCGAAGGTATTTTATAAAAAGGACCCTAAGAAAAAGCTAAATATAAAAAGAATTATCTATTTATTATTTTTATAACTTTTATAAATTTTCTTATTAAAAATATAATATTATTCTATGAATGATTTTTTTATTCTTTAGAAAATGCTTTACGAAATTCTTTGTATGATTTAGTTTTTTATATTCATGATAAAATATATATCCATCCCGGTTGCCAATTTTTTGTTTTTCTCCAATCTTGACTAATTGCTTGTTTCCATGTAATATTTTTTGTAATTACATCTAAGGCTAACTGAGGTGCCTTGTGTGCAACTATAGCTATCGTCTTTCCATTATAGTTTTCTAATAAATAATTACAAAAATCTCTTAACCTTTTTTCAACATCTCTCAAAGATTCTCCATTAGGAAATTTATTATTAATATGTTCTTCATATTTTACCAAAGAATTATCTTTTCCATTTAAGTCTCCATAATTACATTCTCTAATTCTTTTATCGTGTAATATTTCTTTTGTTTCTTTAAAAATATATTCTGCTGAATCAATGGCTCTCTTTAAGTCAGAACTAATAACTAAATCTATTTCATCTAAATTTATTTGATTTTTTAAATCAGTGATTTGCTTTTTTCCTTTTTCACTTAGTTCACCTGATTTCCAACCTGTAGCCTTATGCTCTATATTATCTGTTGTTGTCCCATGAACAAAATAAATAATTTTGACTGCCATATCTAATCCTTTCATTCATTATTTAATAATTTTGAAAAATCTTTCATTTTAAAGGATTCTTTGCCCAAATAGGTATATTTCCTTTTCCAAATATATTTGCTTTATCAAATTCTTCTTTATTCATCTTTAGCTATCTTCTCTAACACATAATGGTAACTCATTATCTTTAGTTATTTTATATACATCTTCCAGAATTTCTTTCAAACATGGTAGAGTAATTGATTCAGCGCCTTTAATATATTTTGAATTTAAGCCATAACTTCCTGCTTGTAAAATACATTCTAATTTATCAACCTGTTTTATAAAATCTGCTTCTTCTGATTCCTTATTTTCATACTCTAACCATAATTCTTTGAAATCATTATCAAATTCTATGCTATTTAATAATTCATCAACTGCTCTTTCTTCTAATTTATGTTTTTCTTCTTTTGTAACTTGATTTGGTATAAGGTCTCCTGCATATATTTCCCCTAACTCATGTATCATCGCTAATTTCATACATTTTTCTATATTTAATTCTAAATCATATTTTTCTATAATGGACATTGCTAGCATTGTTACTGACCAACTATGGTCTGCAACAGATTCAACTTTATTTTCATATTTCATTCCAAGCAAACTTGTTAACCATCCTTGTCTATATATATTTTTTAAATGTGTAAATTGATAATATAATTTTAGAATGTCATTATTAACAATTGTTTTATATTTATTATATGGATTTTGATTCTTTACAAAATTACAATTTTTTTCATCCTTTAGCATATTTCTTACCTTTCATAAATTACTATTTTCAAGTTAGCATTATAATATAAATACAAGAAATTATCAATTGGTAATTTAATTTCTCTTGATTTAAAAACTTCATTCATTTTTTTCGCATTTTCAACTCCAACATATCTCCAATAACTTTTGTTATATCTTCTTTTCAAATTTATTTTTATATTATAGTTTAGTAGACAAATGCCTCACGACATTAGCCCCTATACAGAACCGTACGTGCAGTTTTCCCGCATACGGCTCCTC
>CANRKJ010000005.1 GCA_947631185.1 uncultured Clostridia bacterium
TCGCCATCGGTTTCCTCCTTTCTCGTTTCTTGATAATTGAAATACCCTATTGTATTATGGTCTTTAATAAACTCTCGCAGTGCAATAATATTTAAAACATCAGGGTCTTTCGTTATTTCTTTTAAATCTTCTATTTTTAAATTAGAAATATCTTTTTCTGTTGATTTCCCAATACTTATTAACTTGTTATATGTTTCCATTCTTAAATTTCTTTTTCTAGGCATTTCACACCTCCTATTTTTAACAAATTAAAAAGAGCTAGATTTTTCTAACCCTTAATTTATCTTATTTTTTTTACCATATATTTTGTGTTTTTAATAAATTCAAATCCATTTTCATTATAAAAAGAAACTAATCTTTTCATAATTACATCTTTCTTCTTGTTTTTTTCTGAAATGTTTTGAAGTCCCTTACTTTTATTTACTACTCTTGGCTGTGGTAAAACTATTATTTTATCTATAATTGTATTTGCATAGTAATATAATATATCTTCAAGATTATCTATAATATAACTGCCTATACCACAACTCCTGAATTGTTTATTTATATAAAAGTCCTCTATATAAACTATTGTATCATCTTCATCAGCAATTTCTGGTTTGATATTTCCATCTTTACCAACTATAGCTGAAGCCATAGCCTCAAAATCCCAACCTCTGCAATCTGCTACATCACTCAATGTTATTCCAAATCTTCTAAAATCCATAAGTGTAAAAAATCTTCCTTTTATAGAACCTATTTGCATTTTTTCTTCTTCATCAGGATTAGTAACATATATATTCATAAAGAAATCCTTTATATATTGACTATCAAAATCCATTCCATCTATATGTGTTACAATATCTTCTCTTACATATTCTAATTCTGGTCTAACAATATACGCTCTAAAAGATAAAGAGTCCCAACCTAATTTTTCTAATTTATCTAATTTAATCATTTTTATCATTCCTTTCAAATATTCAAAAGAGAGCTAATAATCTAGCTCTCCATCATTTACTATTTATCTTTATTTTGTTTACTCTTAATTATAATATAAGCTATTCCTAGTAAAGATAGAATAATTGAACCTGCAAATAATTTTATTTTGCTTTCCACTCCTGTTTTAGGAACTTCTATCTTTTTATTTTCAAAAGTAAATTCTATTGTATTTTCATTTTCTTCTACTTGTGTATCATCTATAAATATACCTTTGTCATTGATTTCTACTTTAACAACTTTATCAGATAATTCATAATCTTTTGGTGCTTTTATTTCTTTAATGTAATATGTTCCATATCTCAATTCTTCAAATAAAGCTGTTCCATCTTCTGAATTAGATTTAACCTCTTTAATAAGTTTTGTACATTCTGGATCTTCGTATATTGCAAATATGAATTTATCTTTAATAACTTCTTTTGTTTCAGTATCAATCTTAATTACCTTTACATTTTTTAGTATTGGCATATCTTTCATTTCTATTTTTTGAGTTTCTTTGTCAGTTGTTACTGTGAATTTTATTTCTTCTGTAATTTCATAACCATAAGGAGCAGTAGTTTCTTTTAAGATATATGTTTTACCTTCTTCTAAACCTTTTACTTTATGAGGTTCTTTAGTAGATGTCCATTTATCTATTGTGTTACCATCTTCATCTATAACTTCTAGTTCTGCACCCTCTAATTCGTTTCCATTAGTTATATCTGTTTTTGTTATTTCTACTAATTTATCAATCATAACTACTTTTTGTGTTTCTTTATCTGGTGTTACAATAAACTCTACATCAGTTGCTTTTACATAAGAATCTGCAACTATTTCTTCATGTAATGTATAAGTTTCTCCCTCAACTAAATTTTTGATTTTGTGTGGTTCTTTACCAGATACCCACTCATCAACTACTTTGTTGTCTTTATCTAATACTTGAATTGTTGCACCTTCAATTTCTTTTCCTGCAATATCGACTTTGCTCATTTCTACTATTTTGTCTATCATTTCAACTTTTTGAATATCTTTTTTATTTGTAACTTCAAATTCAACATCTGTTGCTACAACATATCCATCAGGAGCATATTCTTCATGTAAAATATATTTTTTACCTTCTTCTATTCCATTTATGTTATGACTTTCTTTTGTAGATGTCCAACTATCGATTACATTTCCGTCTTTATCAGTAACAACAATTTCTGCACCCTCAATTTCTTTTCCACCTATATCTGCTTTTGTCATTGTTACTATTTTATCTATCATTTTAACTTGTTGTACTTTTGTTGTACTTTCAACTTTAAATTCTATTGTAGAAGCTCTTACATATCCATCAGGTGCAATTTCTTCTTTTAATTTATAAGTTTTTCCAACTACCAAGCCCTCTATTTTATGAGTCTTTTTAGTAGATGTCCATGTATCAACAACTTTATTATTTTCATAAATAACAGATAATTTTGCACCTTCAAGTTCATCATCTCCTGTTACAGATTTTTTAGAAAATTCAAACATTGTTGTATCATTAGATATATCTTTAATATCTTCATATACCTTTGTTGTTAAGTCTTTTTGTTCAAATTTTACTTCATATTTAGTCCAATTTAAAACTAATCCGTCTAAAGTTTTTGTTTCCTCTAATTCATAAGTTCCCATAGGTAAATTATCAACTTTTAAATTACCTTTTTTATCCAAATTATATTTCTTTATTTCTTGACCTTTAGTATATATTTTGCTTCCATCTGCATAATCAATAATATCTTCTTTTGCAGTAAGTTTGAATTCAATACCTGATAAATCAGAGGTATCAACCAATGATGTGTCAGCATCTTCTCTTAATGCTATTGTTTTATTTATAATTAAAGTGCCTGTAGGTTGTTCATTTTTCATTAAAACTTCTTTAATAAAATCTTCATCTTGATCTTTATCATAATCTCTTATTCCTTTTATTTCAAAAGTAACTGGTTTTTCTAATTGTAAGAAACCTTTTGGAGTTTTTATTTCATAAATTGCATAACTTCCAACTGGTAATTGTAAAGGAGTAACAACTGAACCTTTATCATCTTTGTTATTAGTAAAGCTTTTATCTGGTACTATCATATTATCTGCATTTGTTGTAAATGAAGTATATGTTGTACTACCAATTTTTTGTGAAATTGATTCTCCTTTTTTCCATATTATTTTTCCTGTTGCTCTATCGTAAATATCTTTTTCAGCTTTTATTTCAAAGGTTGTACTTGTCAATGTAACAACTTTTCCAGTTTTTAAATCTTTTTTGATTAACTTTATATATGCTTCTAATTGTTCATTATTAACAACAATATGTTTTGTTTTTTGTGGTATTTCTTTTATTTCACTTTCGTCTTGAGTAATAGAAAAATAGAAATCACTTGCACTTTCATAATCTTTTGGTGTAACTGTTTCCTTAACGATATATTTACCATAAGGTAAGTTCTTTTGTGTGTATGCATTACCATCTTTGTCAGTTACTAATACATCATAAGTAGGAGCTATTTTTTGAGCCTTTGCTACTCTTTTAGTATCGACATTAACTTTATTTCCGTTTTCATCAACACCATTCCATACTTCAGCATAAGTATATCCTTGTGAATATGCTCTTTCTACAGCTGAATTTAATTTTATTGTAAATTCTGCACCTTCAAGTCCTGGTGTTTCTCCTGAATTTACTTTTATTCCAGATTTAAAGATGTGAACTCCCATTTTCTTTACATCTTCATTACTTGTAGTCTTATTTGCTATAACTTTTGTGTGTTGGTCTTTGTACTCTAAATTTACTGGGTATTCAGTTTTATCTAATAAATAACCAACTGAAGCTTTATCTTCTTTTACAATATATTTTCCAAGTGGTAAATCTTCAACAGGAGTTGTATTACCGAATTTATCCATAGTTCTTGTTGCTACTAAATCTCCTTTTGAATAATACTTTTTACTTTTAGCTACATTGTATATATCTTCATTAGCAAATACTTTATAAACTGCATTTTCTAGTGTAGCATCTCCTTGTGCCATGCTTCCTGTTTCACTATCTTTTTTAATTATTTCAATAGAACCTTTTGGCTCTGTATCAACTACTCCTTCAATTTTTAATTCTATAACTGGTGTAGTAGAATTAACATATTGAATATTAGCATTAAATATTGTTTCATTTAATAAATATCCTTTAGGTGCTTGTGTTTCATAAACTATATATTTACCTACTGGAATATCACTTAATGTTGCGACACCATCTGAATTAGATGTTATTTTAGCAACTACTTGTCCTTTAGAATAGAACTTTTTAGTTTTCGCAACATTATATATATCTTCATTTGCCTTTACTTCAAATTCTGCTCCTGCTATTTTATCATTATTTGTACTTACTTTATAAATCTTTATTTGTCCAGTAGGTTCGTTATTTTTAAATGTTACACTAGCTGTTTGACCACCTGCTACATTAACTCTTTGAATACTTGTATCTAATAAATAACCACTAGCAACTGATTCTTCTTTTACAAAATATGTACCAGGTTTTAGTTTTTCAATTAAAATTTTACCTTCATTATTTGTATTTGCTTTCTTTACTAAATCAGTACATTCATTATTTCTATATAGACCAAAAACACAATCTGAAACTGCATTTCCCATATTATTTGTTTTTCTAATTTCTATTTTTCCACTTTCAACATGAACTGAAACACTAAATGCTGATGGATCAACATAGTTAGAAAATATTAAGTTTTGAACACTACCTGAAGTAAATGTAAAATACATATAATTTGACATTGTAGAACTATTATATGCACTTCCATTTGGCATTAATTGATATAGCCCATATTCTCTTGAATTAAATGTTACATTTTCTACATTACAATTATCAGATATTGTTATTACTAAATCATTACTTCCTTGTGTATGGCTAAATGTTACTCCATCTTTTGATTGTGAAAATGATTGATATGCTGATAATTTTCCATTATTATCTGTTATCACTTTTCTATCTCCAATAGCAACACTTTGTGTTGAACCATTAAAAGATGTATTTCCATGATACTGATTATAATATCCTTCAGCTTCTGCTACCCAATTAGCATAGTGTCCTGATGACATGAAATTTCCATTCCATGAATCTCTTGGGAATGCATCAAATGAACTATTTATATTGTTATGTATATACTCCCATACATATTGTTGAGTACAACATGCTGCTCTATATGCTTCATCTGATGATGGTAACCCTAAACCATATTTCATAGTATAACCAAAATATATCATTTCAGCTATTTTCTCGTATTGTGGTAAGTTTTGTTTATATTGAACATAAAAATCTCCGTTGAAAGTATATTCACTTCCGTTAGGAGATTTTACACCCTTTTGACAACAAAAAGCTATATAAGTTTGACCATCATAAGTAGCATAATGTAATTCGTGTCCTACTTTTGCTAAACTTCCTGATATTACACCAAATTGTGCATTTGAATTCATATCAGTAATAAATGCTGCAAAAGTATTAATTGGCAAAGATGTTAATAGCAATAATGCTAAACATATAATTGCCATAAATTTCTTTGTTTTACTTTTCATATTTTTATCATCCTTTCATAAAAAATAAGCCTTAACTAAAAAATTAAAGCTTATAAATATAATTTATTTAATTTAATTTTATTTTATTGCCCAGAAATAGTATTTTCCACACAAACATTGACTTATTTTGTATTGAACAGAAGGCCATCCTTTTGTATAATTTTCAAAAGCAATTTGAGCTTCATTCCAACTCGAATAATATCCATGTTCATTTGCCCCATCTCCTGCAATATGGTGAGTTCCACCCTCTGCACACCAATAAGCTAAATCACTTGGTGTAGGCTCTTTTGTAACTTTATCTTTACTTTTTTTCTCTTCTTGTACTCTTGTTCCATTCGTATCTTCATCGTTATTTTCTCTATTATCATTTGCATTATTTTCCAATACCGTATTAGACATTTGTTCTTTTTTTATAACATCATTTTCAATAGTTTTAGATTCTTCATTTTTATTAGTATTTTTTGCTATATTCTCTTGTCTAATAGTTGGATTTTTCTTTGGTTCTTCTTGAATACTTGTATTATTAACTTTTACAATATCCGCTTCTAAATGTGTTTTTTCTTCAATCTCTTGTTCTTCTGTATTGTTTTCAACAACAATCACTTCAATATCTTCTTTTTCTTCGTCATCAATATTATTTATTTCAGTTACAATCTCTTTCTCATTTTCTATTTTACTTAAACTTAATTTCTTTGATTTTATAATCATCATATTCGCAAATAATACCACTATTAAGGCTATAATTATTAAAACTAATATCTTTTTACTTTTCATTACTACCATCTCCTTATAGCTTAATTATATGCTTTTTAGAGATAAAAACAAATGTATAAATTATTATATAAAATATATTAAATAATATTATAATAATTCTCTTTTAGTTTGTAATATAGTATGTATTTAAAAGGGATTGTAAGGGAAAACTTTGTAAAGTGTTCACACAAACAAGTATAACTAAATATATCTAATTTTGTTCACACACTATCTGGAATTTCTTTCTTGTTTTATTCGTTCTCGCCTAATATAATCTTGCACACATTGAATAATAAAATCTTCAACATTTCCAGATTCTTTAACTCTACTTGGAATATATTTTTCTATTTTTTCATTGTGTATCTTTATATATTCTTTTTGATTTGGCTTTTCCTGTTGCAATATTTCTTCTATTTTTTCTTCTGTTAGGTTTCCTTCTTGTTCTAATTTCTTTAATCTTATTGCTTGACTTAAAGAAGGTGTTACCTCATCAAATTCAAATATATTTTCTACAACATATTGATTTTCTTCACTTAAATATGATAATTCTACTGCTGGTCTAAAAGCTATTCTTTTGTTATCAACTTGTTCTAATAACTCTGGTATTAAATAAGTAAGTCGAATATATCTTCTTATATTAGTCATACTTTCTCCTACTTCTTTTCCTAATTTATTAGCACTTTCTGACTTCCAACCCATTGGGTCGGAAGTTTCGTTTTCTTCTAAATCAACTCTTTTCCCCTGATGTTTCATAGCTTCAAGTTTCATTTTATATGCAAATGCTTTTTCACTAGGCAATATTTCTTCTCTTTGAATATTACTATCTACCATAAGAATTGTTGCCTCATCATCAGTTAATTCTTTAACAATACATTTTATTTTATCTATTCCTGCAAGTTCACACGCTCTTTTTCTTCTATGTCCAGAAATCATTTGATAATTTCCTTCTCCTCGTTTTCTTACTATAACAGGTAATAAAACTCCATGTTCTTTTACACTTTTAACCATTTCTTCCATTTTATCATCATCTATAACTCTAAAAGGGTGGTCTGGAAATTCTCCTATTTTATATAGTTCTATTTCCTTTACCTCATCAACAACTGGATTATCTCTTTGTTCTTGACTTGTGAATAAATCATCTAACTTTGGAAGTACCATCTTTTTGTCTTGTTCTTTCATTTTCTAATACCTCCTTTGCTAAATTATTGTATGCGTTTGCAACAGGACTATTTTTATCAAACTCAAATATACTCTTTCCTGTTGATGTTGATTTTGCTGTATTTATTGCTTTGGGTATTTCAGCACCATATATTTTCACATATTGTCCATAATTGTCGATTAAAGTATCTCTTACATCTTTTGATAAATTTGTTCTTTTATCTACTAATGTAAGTAATACTCCTCCTATTTTCAAATTAGGATTTATTTGTTTCTGCACTCTCGTAACTGTCTTTAATAAATGTCCCATTCCTTTTGCAGCCAGATATTCTCCCTGTACTGGAATTATTATCTTATCACTACAAGCCAGAGCATTTATTGTTATCATTCCAAGAGATGGCATACAATCTATCAATACATAATCATAGTTATCTTTAATACCTCTTATAGAATTTTTAAGCGTGAACTCTCTGCTCATTGCATTAACTAATGAAAACTCTATTGCTGATAAATCTAAATTTGCAGGAATTAAATCTACTCCTTCTTTATGATGAAGAATAGCATTTTCTGCATTTATTTCATTATCACATATAGTATCAGACATTAATGTTCCAATAGTATTCTGCAATTCATCTTGATTATAGTAACCCATACAAGTAGTTAAATCTCCGTTGTGGATCTGCATCAATTAGTAATACTCTTTTTCCTTGTTTACTAAGTGCAACTCCTAAACTAAATGTAGTTGTTGTTTTTCCAACTCCACCTTTTTGATTTGCTATTGCAATTATCTGACACTTTCCCATTCTTGCTCCTTTCCTCAAAAAAAGAGCTAACTCCTAAAAGCTAACTCTTGTCTTGAATATTTATTCCTCTGTTATTTCTTTATCATCTTGTAAATGAGTAGAAACATATATAAACTCCTCATCATCTGCTAATTTACCAAATAAATTGTTAAGTCCTACAATAAAAGGTTTTATATCTTCTTGAACATTATAACTATATGAATAATTCAAATAGTATTCATTTAAATTATCATATAAAGGTACAATATTTACTAATCCTGGTCTTATCTTTTTTCTTAATATTACCCAATTAGGTATATCGTCTTTTATAATATTAACAATTTTATCTTCAGAAATTAACATTCTCATAATTCCATTCATTATATCTGAAAAGTCTTTTTCTTCATCACAAAATATTTTATTCATCATAGCACTCATTGACCTTACAAAATCTGATAAGTAATCATCTTTTATACAAGCAAAGCAATCAGTTTCTATTTCATCTAAATACCCTATTGCTGTTAAACACTCATAATAATTTGATGCCATAATATAATAAAATTGTTCAAATTCTTTCTTTAAGTTTCTTGAGTTCATCTTCTTTATATAAATACCTGTCTCCTTTCTTATAATCTCTTTAATCTTTTCTGTTTCTTTTTTAATTTTTTCATTATTTTTTGGTTTGTTGTTTTCATTTTTTTTCATTTTCTTTTTACTCCTTCCTTTTTGAAGGCAAAATAAAAAATCTAATATTTCTATTAGATTTCTTATATATGTTAGATATTATTTCAATAACTATAATATTTTATTTTTTCTTTAAATCTTTTGAATAATATATTAAATCAGTACAAGTTAATTCTCCATCTTTTATTTCTTCTTTATAATTATCTATAAAGAAATTTTTAATTGTTTTCTCATATTTATCAAATCCCTGCTTAACATAGAAAGGAATATTATTCTCTGTTGTTCCTACCAACATTCTGTCATATTTCTGTTTATAATTACCACATAATGATTTTAAAAGTGTTTTTGCATAACCTTTATTTCTGTAATTTTCTTTTGTAACTATGTTCTTTAACTCTAATGTTTTTCTATCAATGTGCAAAATAACTGCAATAGAAATTAGCTCATCTTCTTTTTTTAATGCATATACATCAGAATCGTTCAAATACTTATGTATCATGTCTTTTGAAGGATCTGCCTCTAAAAGTAAGTCTATATAATCTTCTTTATTTTCTATTTTTTTAACCTGCATTCTAGGTTCTTTGGGTATCTCGTAACCATTGGTATTACTGGTTTGTATAGGATTGCGGTTATAATATCTCATCTCCTCACTAAATACACATCCACAATATTTTTGCATATATAATCCGTTCATCTTTTGCCTCTTCATGGCCTTTCCAAAATCCTACTCGAAAATCTCTGTATAAAAAATTTATTCCAAATTCTTTACTATAATTTTCACATATTTTTTTTATGTATTCATGATTTTGATATATACTATATAAAAGAGTAGTAGTAACTGTATCATATCCATTTAATTTTGCATATTCAAATGTTTTTCTAAGTCTTACAGGATAACAATAATTTACACATCTTCCGTTTAAGTCATCAATAGTATTTTTACAAAATTCTTCAAGTCCATATTCATCAATATAAATTGCATTTATTTTTATTTTTTCTGCATATTGTTTCAAACAATCTAATCTTTTTTTATATTCAGAATATGGGTGAATATTAGGATTATACCAAAAAAGAGTAGGTTCTATATTTTCATTTCTTAAAGTTTGAATACAATACACACTACAAGGTGCACAACAAGTATGCATTAGTAACTTCATTTTTATCTCCATTCTTTATTTTTTTGTATATTTATTATTTCAACTATATATTATTTCTTTTTTTCTCTATTAGAAAATCTTTTATTTTTATAAAGACTTTTTTATTAATTAAAACACAAATACCAATTCCCAAAACAAAAATTGTAAAAAATATGTCTTGATAGCCACCTTCTGAATATATTAGAAAAATTATATTTGCTATTAAAGTTAATATTTGCATTTGTATAATAAGCTTAATTGTATCTGATTTTTGCCAAATTATAAAAGGAATTAACCACATAAAATACCATGGTTGAAAATTTGTAATTAGAAAAAACAAAAAAGCAACAGTAAATCCAAATATTGTTCTATTTTCTTTATAAAATTTTAAATTTTTTGATATTAATAGGAATATACAGTTTATTACATACATTAAGAAAAATAATAACAAAGCATAATTTTTTAAACTGCCAACTTCTTCAAAAGATTTTGCAAAATGTTTTAATATTACTAAATATAAACCTTTGGCATACCTTTCTCTTTGTGTTATTAATCCCATAAAAACATTAATATCTTTCATATAAATCAAATATGGAATACCTACAAAAACCATATAAAGTAATCCAAAACTAATACACTTACATATTTTTGTTTTTATATCCTTATCTTTATATTTATAAATTATCAAAAGTGGCAATAATAGTATTGGAAAATATTTTATATCTGTAGCCATAGCTAAAGATAACAAAGATAAAACTAAATTATTTTTTTTGAGTAATAAAAAAAGCGATAATAATATAAAGAAAACAACAAACATATCATTATGAACATTACTAAGCCCTTCTATTAATATAAAAGGATTGATTCCGTATAATAAAGGAAATATCTTCTTTTTTGATAACCTATATAATAAATGACAATTCATTATATGTATAAACAAATTAATAAACTTAAACAATAATAGTCCAATATTTAATTTTCCAAAAGAAAAAAAAGCAACTATACTACATATAATAGTCCATATTGGTCCATAAACTACTGTTGTATTAGCCCAAAAATTTTTATATCCTTTTTGCATTAATGTATCTTTTGATATATCTGTATTATTTTCATCAATATAAGATTTCATATCTACATAATATGGATTTTGATGATATTTTGAATTTAACCTTCCAATGCCCAAATAATAATAAATATCTGAACACCAAAATGGTAAAATAAATAAAAATATTATTCCTATAATAAATGTAAAAATATATATTTCTTTTATATCTTTAAAAATTTCTTTTCTTTTTTTTATAATTAAATAATAAAATATTAAAAAAGCTATTAATAGTATTGCATAAACTAAAGCTTGAAATGTTCTACTTATATTATAAGACAATAAAAATCGAAATTCTAATTCACTATCAACATCTGATGAAAAACCATTATTTATAAAAAAAATTAAAGAAGGAAGAAGAAAACATATTGAAACAATTATCAAACCTAATTTTAAAAATTTGTAATTATTAGTATTTTTCATAATATTCTCCTAAAATTATTTATTAAAATCTAATCCATAATGCTCATAAGCTAGAGGTGTTACTACTCTACCTCTTGGGGTTCTAGACAAAAAGCCAATTTGCATTAAATAAGGTTCATATACATCTTCTATTGTTTCAACTTCCTCATTTACAGAAACAGACAAAGTTTCTAATCCTACTGGTCCACCTTTATATTGGTGTATAATTGTTTCTAAAATTTTTTTATCTGTATTATCTAAACCTAAATCATCAATCTCTAGTTTGCTTAAAGCAATTTTCGCTATCCTTAAATCTATATCTCCATCTCCTAAAACCATAGCATAATCTCTAACTCTTTTTAATAATCTGTTTGCAATTCTTGGAGTACCTCTAGATCGTCTGGCAATTTCATATGCTCCTTCATTATCAATAGATATTCCTAATATTGTACTTGAACGTTTTACTATAGTGGTTAAATCTTCTGAAGAATATAATTCAAGCCTAGACGTAATTCCAAATCTATCTCTTAATGGTGTAGATAAAGAACCAGCTTTAGTTGTAGCTCCTATTAAAGTAAATTTAGGCAAATCCAATCTTATAGCTCTTGCACTTGGCCCTTTTCCCAACATGATATCTATACTAAAATCTTCTAATGCTGGGTATAAAATTTCTTCAACTGTTTTGTTAAGTCTATGAATTTCATCTATAAACAAAACATCATTTTCAGAAAGGTTAGTTAATATTGATGCTAAATCACCTTGTTTTTCAATTGCTGGGCCAGATGTAATTTTTATCTTTGAGTTCATTTCATTAGCTATAATATTAGAAAGAGTGGTTTTTCCAAGTCCTGGTGGCCCATAAAGTAAAACATGATCTAATGCTTCACCTCTTTTTTTGGCAGCTTCAATATAAACTTTCATATTTTCTTTTACTTTGGTTTGTCCTATATATTCATTTAATGTTTTTGGACGAAGAGAAAGTTCCATAAGTTCTTCTTCTGTATCTTTAATGTTTTTTTCAAATACATTATCTTCCATAATTAAACTCCTGATTTATACTCCAAATTTTCCATAAATTCAAATAGCTCTTTTACTCTTTTTAAAGTAATCATAGCTGATTTCTGATGAGGAGATTTTTGCTTTGCTTCAACTAATTCATTTTTATAACAATTTTTTCCTAATTTATATATTAAATATTTACAATCCATATAATTATAATAAATTTCAAATCCATTATCTAAATCTTCCCAAAACATTTCAAATGTATATCCATCTTTTACATCCATTAAGCAATATTTCCCTTCTTTATTTTATCATTTCATCAAATTCTGCTTCTGTAATTACATTTACTCCTAATTTTTGAGCTTTTTCAAGTTTACTACCACTATCTTCACCTGCTAAAACATAAGTAGTTTTTTTAGATACTGAAGATGATGCTTTACCACCAAATTTTTCTATAATTTCTTCAGCTTCTTTTCTTGAATATTTATCTAAAGCTCCTGTTAGAACAAAGGTCATTCCTTCAAATCTACTATCTGCTCCATCTTCTACTAAAGCTTCCATATTTAATCCTAATTCTTTAAATCTTTTTATTAAATCTTTGGTTTGTTCTTGCTCAAAAAACTCATAAATGCTTTGTGCCATAATTTCTCCAACATCATCAATAGATGTTAAATCATCCATACTTGCATTCATTAAATTATCCATTGTTTTATAATGTTTAGCTAAACTCTTTGCTGCTTTTACTCCAACGTTTCTTATTCCTAAACCATTTATCAATCTATATAAATCATTATTTTTACTTGAATTTATACTATCAAATAAATTTTGAGCAAATTTTTTTCCATTTTTCTTAAGACTAGCAATATCTTCTAATGTTAATTCATACAAATCTGCAATATTATTTATTAAACCTCTATTTAAAAATTCTTCAATTATACTATCTCCTAGTCCTAAAATATTCATAGCATCTCTTGATGCAAAATGTATTATATTTCTATATTGTTTTGCTGGGCACTCTACCCCTAAGCATCTAGTTGCTGATTCACCTTCTTCTCTCTTACAATCAGCTCCACAAACAGGACATTTTGTTGGCATTTTAAATGCAATCTCTTTTCCTGTTCTTTTTTCTTTAACAACTTTTACTACTTCTGGAATAACATCCCCTGCTTTTTGAATAACTACAGTATCACCTATCATAATATCTTTTTCAATAACAAAATCTTCATTATGCAAAGTAGTTTTTGATATTGTAGAACCAGCAACTTTTACTGGCTCAAGTATAGCCATTGGTGTAATAACACCTGTCCTTCCAACCTGAAAATCAATTTCTTTTAATATTGTTTCTTTTTGTTCTGGTGGATATTTATAAGCAATAGCCCATTTAGGTGTTTTATAATTTGTACCTAAAATTTCTCTTTGCTCTAAATCGTCAACTTTTATAACAGCCCCATCTATACCAAAACTTAAATTATCTCTATTATCTCCAATTTTCTCTATTTCTTTTATTGCTTCATCAATTGTTTTTACAAAAACTCTAACTGGATTTACATTAAAACCTAATTTTTCTAAATAATTTAAAGATTCAATATGAGATTTAAATTTTAAATCATCAGATTTTTGAACATTAAATATAAAAATATCTAATGGTCTTTTTTCTGTAATAGTACTATCTAATTGGCGAAGTGAACCAGCTGCAGCATTTCTAGCATTTGCAAAAAGAGTTTCTTCATTTAATGCTCTTTCTTCATTCATTTTTTCAAATTCAGCTTTACCTATAAAAACTTCTCCTCTAACTGTAATATCTATAGGTTCAGTTAATTTTTTAGGAATAGTTTTTATTGTTTTTAAATTTTCAGTAACATCTTCTCCAACAAGTCCATTACCTCTAGTTGAACCCCTATAAAAAATTCCTTTTTTATATTCTAAACTACATGAAAGACCATCTATTTTTGTTTCAACAACATAAGATACTTCCATATTTTCTAAAGACTTTTTTACTCTTTCATCAAAAGCTCTTAATTCATCAAAATTAAATATATCTTGAAGACTTTGAAGTGGAACTTCATGTTCAACTTTTTCAAATCCTTCTTTTACAGTTCCACCAACTTTCTGAGTTAATGAATCTTTTGATATAAATTCTGGATATTCCTTTTCTAAATTTTTAAGCTCCAGCATTAACATATCATATTCAAAATCTGATATTTCAGGATCATCATCATCATAATATTTTTTGGCATAATATGCAGTCAATTTATTTAATTCATCAATTCTTAATTTTGCTTGTTCTTTTGTCATAAAAATAAATCCCCTTTTAGTTATCTTTTAATAAATCTTTTCCATTTTTTATATAATTCCAACCTGAGAAAATAGTAGCTATAACTGATACTATTAAAAGAACTGTTACTACAATATTTAATATAAATTGAGGTGTACTCATATATACTAGAGCTGAACTTTCCATCTCTTCTATTTTACTTCCTGCTCTAAACAGAAATTGTCCAAAATTAAATTTGTCTAAAAAGGCTAATATTATTGCTACCATTTGTGTTACTGTTTTCAATTTTCCCCATATAGATGCTGAAATTACTTTACCACCTTGATTAGAAGCTACTAATCTATAACCTGATACAATAAATTCTCTAAATAAAACTATTATAGGAATCCAAGCTGGTATTTTTCCAAAATCCACTAACATTATAAGTGCTGCTAAAACTAATATTTTATCAGCAATAGGATCTAGAAATTTACCAAATGTTGTTACTAAATTATATTTTCTAGCAATTGTTCCATCTAATTTATCAGTTATTGATGCTATTATAAAAATAAAATCTATAATTAACCATGAAATTGGTATTCCAAAAAATTCTCCATTTATTCCTAAATATGGTATTATTACCATTATTGGAACTAAAATTACTCTAAATATTGTTAATTTGTTTGGTAAATTCATAAAAATCCTCCATCTTTTTATAATTTTTATCTACTAGAGATATTAGTATAATTAGATCTAATTGTATTTTTTATTGTGTTTTTTGAATCATCTAATACATTTTCTATTTTTGAGTTATCTTCTTCTATTTCTTTTTCATCCTTATCTTCTGATTGTTCATTTTTTTTCTGTAAAATTTCTAATTGTTCTAAAAGATTTTGCAAACTAGCTAAATCTTTTCCAATCATTTCAAAATCATTCGAATTCAATGATTCTTTCAAATTATTATTAGCTTTTATTATAGAATCTATTAATGCATCTATATCTTCAGCATCATAAAAATCAAGCTCAATAGAATAATCTGAAAATAAATTAGAAATAGCTTCATCCAAAGTATCACCCATTGCTAAAACATTTCCAGATGCAACAATTATCTTTTTAAGAGTAGGAATTGCATCAGAATCATTTAACATTACTTGATAAACTTTTTCTACATATAAAAGTGTATTTTCGATTGGAACAATTTCCATATCCCTTATCAATTTGGTTCCAGTAGTATTTAAATCTTCAAGTTCTTTTGAAATAACTTCATCCTGATCAATCTGATTATTTACTTGAGATATCCCAGCTATACTTGTATTTGAATCAAATTTATATAAAGTTAATTTATTATCTCCATTTTCACATGTTCCAACTAAATAAGCTATCATACTTTGCTTTCCATATTTATTATATGGAACCATCAATCCCAAAGTATCTGTATTTGAATCTACTGTATTTACTAAAGTAAAATATGGTGAAATTTTTGAATTTTTATTTGTAGATTCTGTAGATATTTGCCATACATTATCTCCTCTATATAAAACATCTTCACTAGTTCCATGATATAAATTAATCATTTCTGATTGTACATCATATAAAAGTTTTGGGTATACGAAATGTTCTGCAATATCTTTTGGGATTTCTTCATCATCAGCTACAAAAACACTCGGATATATTTTTTTATATATTTCTATTATCGGATCTGTATTATCTGTAATATAAAACTTAGTAGTTCCATCATAGCTATCTATCAAAACTTTAACAGAATTTCTTATATAATTTATTTTCTCTCCATTTCCACAATTTGAAAATTGTGAATATGGATACTCTTTTGATGTAGTATATGCATCTATTACCCACACTAATCTACCTTCATCTGTAACTACCATATATGGGTCATCATAAATTAGATCTGGTATTAGAGTTTTTACTCTATCTAAAATATTTCTTTCTGTTATTACTTTACTATCTTTTGATAAATAACTTGAAAAAGCCAATTTTATATTATTGTTTCTAATTCCTAAAATTAATCTATCAAAAAATCCTAATTTCAATCCCGCTTTTCCAGAATAAGTATTTTCTTCTTTTTGAGTAGCAGATATTAAATAATCATATTCTTTTCCATAGTTTGAATTAACAATTATTTCACTATTAGTTTGTTTTCCAAAATAAATTCTAGGTTCTTTTACAAAACTTGAATCATTTTCTTTCAATATTAATGGATATCCATTTTTATCTAATTTTGAAGCAGAACTTAATACTACAGAATAACCATGTGTATATTCATATGTTAAATTATTATAAGTTCTATTATGAGTAATAATCTCTTTTGGAGTAAGATATACCAAATTCTTCTTACCATTATTTTCATAATATGCTAGTCTACTATCATTATAAGAATAATACATACTGTCTTCTTGATTTTGACCTAATGACTGCTGTACAACATCCTTTGTAAACAAAGGTATATTATCTAAAAAATCTCTATTCTGTTGAACTTGTTGAGTGGTAATTGTATCATAATCTTCCAAATCTATCTGTTTTATATCTATACCATATGCTTTTTTAGTGTATTCTATATTGTATCCGATATAATCTTTTTGTTTATCAAATTCGTTAGAGCCCATATAAAAAGAATCCATATATACCATCACTAAAAATAGTCCAACTAAATATATAGGAACAAATAATATAGTTATTGCACCTTTTTTAAAATTAGATTTTTTTATACAAAAAACTAATCTTAATGCAGATAAAAATATTATTATACTAAGTATCCTATATCCTATAAATTTTATTGTTATATCACTTCTTCCGGCTCCTATTAATTCTGTTTTCTCTGTATCTTTAATATTCATTAAATTCTGAGTTAATATATTTTGTGAATTTGCCCAAATATATGATGATAATAAAAATACAATCACTAAACTATTAAAAATTATTTGTTTAATAAATAAACTATTTTTTAAAAGTTTTCTGTCAACACCATCTAAATTAATATTAAATGTAATAACATAATACACTGCTATATAAACCAAATTTAGAATCATTATAATAGCACTATAAATTATTACTAATTTTATGAAAGGTAAACTAAACATATAATATCCAATATCTTTATTAAATATTGGATCATTTATTCCAAACCATGCAACATTTGAAAACAACATATACTTTTGTGAAAATATATTTTTTGCTACAAAACTTGTAATTAATGCAATAATAAACGCACAACTTTTATTTGGGAGCTTTGGCATTTCTATTTTATCATCTTCAAAAAAAGGCTTTACTCCCTTTTTTATAAACAAATTTGTTATAAAAAACAAAGTAAAAATTATCACAAAATTTATTGCAAATATACTATATTCAATTTTTAAGTTTTTTGAAAAAATATCTAAGTAATTTTTATCAATTTCCTTTATTGATAAATATTCTCCTCTTAAAGAAATCACGTTTATAAAAATAAATAATACTAATGCAAAAATAACTAACAATATTCTAAAAGTTGAATTATTTCCTTTTGTTGTTATGCTTTTTTTTGATTTATTTTCTTCCATATTTTCCCCCTAAATTATTGCATCTAAGAAATCATCTGAATTAAACACTTCCATATCATCCATCTGCTCTCCTACACCAATAAATTTTACTGGTATATTATTTTCAGAAACAATTCCTATTACTACTCCACCTTTAGCTGTACCATCTAATTTTGTTAAAACAATTCCTGTTATATCAGTAGTCTCTTTAAAAGCCTTTACCTGAAGTATTGCATTTTGACCAGTTTCTGCATCTATAACTAATAAAACCTCTTTTGAACATTCAGGAAGTTCCTTATCAATTACTTTATTAATTTTAGAAAGTTCATCCATAAGTGGTTTTTTATTATGCAATCTACCAGCTGTATCACAAATTAAAACATCTGCTCCTAATTCTTTGGTCTTTTTAATTGCCTCAAATACAACTGATGCAGGATCAGAACCTTCTTCTTTTTTTACTATTGTAGCATTTGCTCTTTTTGCCCAAATTTCCACTTGCTCAACAGCAGCAGCTCTAAATGTATCTGCAGCAGCTATAACCACTTTTTTTCCTTCTCTAACCAATCTATTCGCAATTTTTCCTATTGATGTTGTTTTACCTACACCATTTACCCCCACAACTAAAATAACTGATGGATTTGTTTGTAAATTTAAATTTGAATTTTCAACATCTAAAATTTCTTTCATTATATTTTTTAAAGCTTTTTTTACACTCTCTTCATCTTCTATTTTTTCTTTTTTTATCTTATCTCTTAATTCATTTATAATTTTTACTGAAGTATCCATTCCTATATCTGACATAATTAAAACTTCTTCTAGCTCTTCTAGCAATTCTTCATCCACTTTTCTAAATGTACTAAAAACATTATTTATTTTTTCACTAAAAGAAGATTTTGTTTTTCCTAATCCTTGCTTTAATTTTTCAAAAAATCCCATGTTAAAACAACCTTTCTTCCACTATTTATTCTTAAAATATATATCATTAAATGGCTTAAAAATCAATACATTATGCAAAATTTACAATTTATTAAATTATTATTATTTTTTTTTAGAATTATTTATATTATAGAAAATTCGAAGAACTTTCATATAATAGGAAAGGATTACTTAACTATTATATAAAAAAACAAAAATGAGTAATTACTCATCTTTGCTTTTTATCTTAATTAAATTATTTTCTACAAAGCAACTAATATTTTTTACATTAGGATTATCTATTAAGTATTTAGTTAATTCATCTTCAACTAAATTTTTTATAATTTTTCTAATTGGTCTTGCACCATAATTTTCTTCTTTTATTTCATTAACAATTTTTTCTTCTACATTATTATCAAATACTATATTTATATTTTTTGAAACCAATCTTTCTTTTAATTCATTTAGCATAAGTTTTGTAATACTCAAAAATTCATTTTTATTCAACTTATCAAAAACTATTATTTCATCTATTCTGTTTATAAATTCTGGCTTAAAATAATTTTTTATTTCATTTTTTACAGATTCCTTAAGTCTTTGTTCATTTTCTGATTCTACACCTGAATCAAATCCTATTTTCTTTTCAGATAAAAGAATTTTTGCTCCAATATTCGATGTCATAATTATAATTGTATTTTTAAAGTTTACACCTCTAGATTTACTATCTGTTAATACTCCATCCTCTAAAATTTGAAGGAGTAAATTTAAAACTTCTATATTCGCTTTTTCTATCTCATCAAATAAAACCACTGAATACGGTCTTTGTCTTATTTTCTCCGTAAGTCCTCCTGATTCTTCATACCCTACATAACCAGGGGGAGAACCTATTATTTTAGATACTGAATGTGGTTCCATGTATTCTGACATGTCAAGTCTTATTAATGAATCTTTATTTTCAAAAACAATCTCGGCTAAAGCTTTACTTAAAGCTGTTTTTCCTACACCAGTTGGACCTAAAAATAAAAAAGAGCCAATAGGTCTTTTTGGGTCTTTTATTCCTACTCTACTACTTCTTATTGCATTAGCTAAAACTTTAACAGCATAATCTTGACCAATTATCTTCTCATGAAGTCTTTGCTCTAAATTTTTTAATTTATCAATTTCACTTTCATTTATCTTTTCCACATTTATTCCAGTATTTCTGGATACAACTTCTGCAATTTCATCTTTAGTAATAGTTATTAACATCTTAGATAATTTTTCTTTCCAATCTAGTTGCATCTTCTCTAACTTTTCCTGACCTTTAAGTTCTAAATCTCTAAAATTAGCTGCTTTTTCAAAATTTTGCATATTAACAGCATTCTCTTTTTCTATGTTGTAACTTTCTATTTTCTCTTTCATATCATTAATTTCTTTAGGCTCTTCTAATGCTTTCATTCTAGCTCTACTAGATGCTTCATCTATTAAATCTATAGCCTTATCTGGGAAAAATCTATCTGTTAAATATCTATCGCTAAGTTCAATTGCGCTATCGATTGCTTCATCTGTTATCCTTACATTATGATAGGCTTCATATTTATCCCTAAGCCCTTTTAATAACAATTTCATATTTTCCTTTGACGGCTCTTCAACTAAAATTGGTTGAAATCTTCTTTCTAATGCACTATCCTTTTCAATATACTTTCTATATTCAGACATTGTTGTTGCACCTATAAGTTGCATTTCTCCTCTAGCTAAAATTGGTTTTAAAATATTGGCAGCATCAATTGCACCTTCAGCCGCACCAGCTCCTACAATAGTATGAATTTCATCTATAAAAAGAATTATGTCACCAGCTTTTCTGATTTCATTTAATATTTTTTTTAATCTTTCTTCAAAGTCTCCTCTATACTTAGCTCCAGCTACGATTGAACTTATCTCTAAACAAACCACTCTTTTTTCTTTTAACACTTCTGGAACATCAAGATTTACTATTTTCTGAGCTAATCCTTCCACAACAGCAGTTTTTCCTACACCAGGTTCACCAATTAAACATGGATTATTTTTTGTTCTTCTTAGTAATACTTCTATAATTCTCTCTGTTTCCTTTTCTCTTCCTATAACAGGATCTAATCTTCCTTCTATTGCTAATCTAGTTAAATCTACTCCATATTGATTTAAATTTTGAGTTGTTTTATAACTTCCTCTATCATATGATTTTTTATTATTATCCACTCTTTCTTCATCATATTCATTCAATACCTTAGATATCTCACTAAAAATCGTATTACCATCTAATCCAAATTCATATAATATTCTAATTCCAATACTATCACTTTCTCTTAATAAACCCACCAATAAATGTTCTGTTCCTATATAGTCATTACCATACTTCTTTACTTCAACAAAAGCATTTTCTATAACTCTTTTTAGTCTAGGAGTAAATCCTAAATTACTAACTTTTCCACCTTTATTTTTACCAAGTATATTTTCAATACTTTCATATATCATATCTGATGTAATATTCTTCTTTATAAAAACTCTTCCAGCGACACCATTTTTTTCTTTACTAAGTCCATAAACTAAATGCTCTGTTCCTATATAACTATGTCCAAGTTTAATAGCGATTTGATTAGCATATTCAAACACCTTTTCACTGCTTTTTGTAAATTTATAAACCATAGCTATCCTCCAATCTTATATAAATTATTAACCAAAAATTTTTATTTTAAACCCATTTCATATCATCACTTATAAAAAATTTATTTATCATCTTGATTTTATGTAAACTTTGTGGTATAATATATATAAGTTTAGAAGTAGTAATTTATGTTACCTTTAAACTTACTCTTCTAGCTATTCTATTTTAGTTACTTCTTTTTAGAGTTACCGTTTTTGGAATTTTATTAAAATTCTAATTGTTAATTTTGTAACGTTTTCTTAAAATTGTAAGTTTCTAATTCCTTTTAATAGAATAGTTAAATCTATAAAAAAGGAGGATTTTAATGGAAGAGTGTTTTTAAGAGACCTAAAACTTTTAAAATTTGTTTTAGGTCTCTTTATAATTTTAATTTATAAATATTTTTAGTCATAGACATTTGTTTAATCTTCTATTTAATATTTTAATTAAATTCTATTTTATATTTTTTTATAAAATCTTCATCTTCATTTAATTCATTTTGCCATTCTCTATCTTCTATATCTCCTTCAAAATCTTTTGAATCTGCTCTTCCAAACCATGGTTCGATACACACAAACGGACTATTTGGTTTATATGGAGACCATATACCAAACAGTGGAGCGTCAAAACTCACTGTAATATATTCAGATTTATCCGGTCTACATAATGAAACTTTTTGAGCTTGATTATTCTCTATAATTAATGCATCATATTTAAATAATTCACTATTTATTTTCAAATAGCCTTCATCTAATTTTATTTTACCATTTTTTATATTATTTTTATTTACTAATCCACCTTCTAAGCCTGTATTTGTCAATTCTTTATTAGTGTCAAATTTTATAAAATAATCTTCTCTTTTTTCATTTTTTTCAATTGGAACTAAAAAGGCAGGATGTGCTCCAATTGAAAAATACATCTTTTTACTTCCTATATTTTTTACTTTCCATATTATTTCTAATTTATTATTTATTAATTTATAACCAATATCTAATGAAAATTCGAATGGGTATTTTTCTAATGTAATTTTATTAGATTTTAAATTAAACCAAATTTCATTTTCTTTTTTCTCTATAAAATCAAATTCCATATCTCTTGCAAAACCATGTTGACTCATGGGATATTTTTTACCTTTATATTCAAATTCCTTATTTTTTAAACTCCCTACAAATGGAAATAAAACAGGAGCTCTTCTTCCCCAAAATTCTTTGTTTCCATTCCACAAATATTCTCTACACATTTTTTTGTTTTTTATACTTTGAAGTTCAGCTCCAAATGTTGAAATTTCTATTTTTAATTTTTCATTTTCTAATATATATTCCATAAAAGCCCTCCATATTCTAAATAAAAATTGACAGAAACATTATTTCTGCCAATTAAAATTTACTCTTTATATTTTCCATTCCATTTGCTTTAAATAATTTTCCTATTGAATATAAAATTTTATTTATTATTTTAAAAATATTCTTTTCTTCTTTTTGAATAGTCATTAACCATTTATTTTGATTATTTATTAATTTATAACAAGTGCTAAATGCTGTATTAGATATTCTAAAATCCAATTTTATATCAATATCACCTAAATCATTATAAAATCTTTCTAAATTTTCACACCCAATAAAAGAATCTTTTTCAACAATAGGAACCTTATTTCCTCTTATTACTATTTCTATTAAATCAGAACAAAGTTCAAATGCTCCCATATCAATCTCTTTTATATTTTCAGATAATTCAATACTAGTTATTCCAGTTCTTCTGAAAGCATATTTTCCTATTTTTTTTACAGAATCTGGAAATTTTATACCTTTTATACCATATAATTTTGATATATCTTTTCTTTTATAATAAAAATTTCCATTTATTACTTCCACTCCATTTGGAATAGTTAAAATACCAGTTGTTTTATTAAAATAATTTGTATCTATTAAATTTATAATTGTATCTAATTCATTTTTTTCACAATCCATAAACTTTCACCTTTTGTATCTTTTATATTTAAAATTTTATCATTTAAATTTTTATTTGACAATATATTTTTAGATAATTTTTCCAATTATTTTTAATAGAACAAATCGGAAAGCCAAAGAGAAATATTAGCTATATTTTAATATTTCTCTTTGGCTTTCCGTGAATTTGTTCGTCGCGCGAGATTTTATATAATAGGAAAGGATTACTTTCCTATTTTATAAATAAAAATACTAGGAAGTTTGGATAACCTTCCTAGTATTTTAAAAAATTAGTCTTGAGTATAAGGAATAACTGCAATATGTCTTCCTCTTTTTACAGCTGTTGTTATAAATCTTTGATGTTTAGCACATGCACCTGTAGCTCTTCTTGGTAATATTTTACCTTTCTCATTTATAAATTTCTTTAATTGATCTGCATTTTTGTAATCAAGTACGAAATTTTTATCATTACATAACATACAAACTTTTTTTCTAATTTTTCTAAATTTTGGATTGAAATCATCATCTTGATTATTTCTTCTATTATTCTTTTTATTTGCTTTCTTATCAGACATCTTTTAAAACCTCCTATTCTTCAAAATTTTTAAATAACTATAATTATTTAATATATTTTGTATAGGCTTGAACCTATTATTTTTTTATTAAAATGGTAAATCATCATCAGATGAATCTACTTGAAATTCAGTGTTGTTAGACATTGTTGTTCCAAATGTATTTTCAAAATTATTTGATGTATCTCCATCTCTTTTACTGTCTGCAAAATATGCTTCTTCAGCTACTACTTCAGTAGCATATCTTTTTTGACCATTTTCATCATCCCAAGTTCTTGTTTGAATTCTTCCAATAATTCCAACTTGTTGACCTTTTTTAAAATATTTACTACAGAATTCACCAGTTTTACTCCAAGCAACAATATTGATAAAATCTGCTTGTCTTTCTTCACCAGCTGCTACAAATCTTCTATTTACAGCTAAACTAAATGAAGCAACCATTGTATTATTTGTTTTTGTATATCTAACTTCTGGATCTCTTGTTAATCTTCCCATTAATACTACTTTATTCATATTATCACCTCTCGTAATTATTCTTCATCTTTTCTTACTACGATAAATTTTATAACTTCATCTGTAATTCTGTATACTCTTTCAAGCTCTTTTATTAGAGTTGGATTTGCTTCGAAATTAATTAAAACATAAATACCTTCTGAATTCTTTTTGATTTCATAAGCTAATTTCTTTTTTCCCATTTCTTCAACAGATTCAACTTTTCCATCACTATTAATTAAGTCTGAAAATTTTGTAATTAAATCTTTAACTCCAGCTTCTTCAATACTTGGATTAATAATGAATACTGTTTCGTATTTATTCATTATCATTCACCTCCTTTTGGATATAAAACCCATATACATTGACTTATATGAGTAAGGAAATAGCTTTTGGCTATTTTTTACTATGCTATTTTAACATAATTTTACAGTATTTGCAAGTACTTTAGTATAAATCTTTTAAATCCCATAAAGTTCCATCAACCGTATCTTTTAAAATAATTCCTTTGCTTTCTAAATCATTTCGAATATTATCTGCTAAATCAAATTCTTTATTAATTTTAGCTTCTTTTCTTTTTTCTATCTGTAAATTTATATAATCCTCTTGGATATCTAATTTTTTCAAATATTTTTGTTTCATTTCTTTAATAAATTCATCTGAATCTTGCTCAAACAAACCTAATACTCCATAAACTTCTTTAATATCTTTTAACATCTTTTTTAAAGTATTAGCTGTAATTTGTTTTTGACCTTTTTTAGCAGTTTTCATTATATTATTCATATATTTAAATATTATATGAAGATTCGCAATTACACTAACAGTATTAAAATCATCATCCATTGCTTCAATAAAATTTGAAATTATTGTATCTGAAATTTCATCTTTTATTATTTCTCCATTTTCATTACCATTATTTGTTTCAATATATTTATTTACATCTTTTAAAGTAGTATAAAAATAATACATATGACCTTCTGCAATTCTGAAATCATCATCATGAATATCAATATCAGAAGAATAATGTTTTGAAAACATAAGGTATTTAATAACTTCATAATTATACATTTTTAGTGCATCTCTAATTGTTAAAGAATTTCCTAAAGACTTACTCATTTTTTCTCCATTTATCTTAATAAGACCGCAATGAGACCAATAATTAACAAATTTTTTTCCTGTTAAAGATTCACTTTGAGCAATTTCATTTTCATGATGTGGGAAAAGTAAATCTCTTCCTCCTCCATGAATATCTATTGTTTCTCCTAATGTATTTAAAATCATAGCTGAACATTCTATATGCCATCCTGGTCTACCTTTTCCCCAAGGAGAATCCCACCATATTTCACCTTCTTTTGCAGATTTCCAAAGTGCAAAATCAACAGGATCTCTTTTTCCTTCTTCAAGTTCTATACGTACACCATTTAACATATCTTCTACTTTTCTATGAGATAATTTTCCATATTCAGGAAAAGTTTTAACTGAAAAATAGACATCTCCATTTTCAGCAACATATGCATGATTTTTATCTATTAATCCCTGAACAAAATTTATAATATTTTGAATATATTCTGATGCTTTTGTTTTTATATCTGCATCTTTAACATGAAGATTTGCCATATCTTTTTCATTTTCTATAATTTGTTCTTTAGAAAATTCAACTGCATTTTTACCTTTTTCATTAGCTCTTTTTATAATTTTGTCATCTACATCTGTATAATTTCTTACATATGTAACTTTATATCCTCTATATCTTAGATATTCTGTAATCATAGAATATGTAATTGCTTGTCTTGCATGACCAATATGGCTTAAATCATAAACAGTTATACCACAAGCATACATTTTAACTTCTCCTGGAGTTATTGGAACAAACTCTTCTTTTTTACCTGTCATTGAATTTAAAATTTTCATAAAACACTCCTCCTTTAAACATATTCTATAAAATTATAAATATTCTACCACAAATAATTACCAATAATCAAGTATAATCCTAAAAAAGCTAACACTTTAGAGTGCTAGCTCCTTTTATTTTATAATAAGATAATTATACTTTATATTCATCTACTTGACAATTTTTAAATCTTTCTACTATTTCAGGTTCTGTAGGAACACCCTTAAAATACCATCCTGCACTTCGTAAAAAGAATCCATGTGATACTATTAACAAAGTATCTACTTTATCTTTGTATTCATTTATTATTTCTTCTAGAAAATTAAAAACTTTTTTTGTATATGTTTTGCAATCTTCCCCATCTTTTACTGGTACATTTTTGGTATAATATCTAATTTCGTTAAATATTTCTAATTCATTTGGTTGCCCTTCATATATTCCTAGATTTCTTTCTGTTGCACCTGCTTTTACTATTATTTCTTTATTATGACATTCATTAATTATTTCAGCAGTTTTTTTTGCTCTTTTTAATGGTGAAGAAATTATTAAATCGAATTTTTCATTTTTTAATTTATCTCTTAATTCTTTAGCTTGTTCAATTCCCTCTTCATTCAATTCAATATCTGTAAGTCCTGCAGCTCTTTTTTCTTTATTATAATTTGTTTTTCCATGTCTAACTATTAAAATTCTCATATTTAATCTTATTCCTTTCTATTATCTTTCTTCATCTTCTATAACTGATGTATTTATGCTTGAAGTTCCCGCATGAATATATTCTGTGGATTTTTCACATCCAGTAACTTTTATAGCAATTAATTTTCCTTTACTTTTTCCTCTATAAGAAAAATAAGGTGTAATACGTATTTTAGCATCCATATTTTTTATTTCATAATTATCGTCTAAATAATTCATATGAACTACTTTTCCAGGTTTAAATTCTTGAATTATATACAAATGGTTTTTATCCTCTAATGCTTTTTTTATTTTTTCTCCAGCTTTAGCTCCTCCCATTTTATGTAAAAATTCAACACCCTCACCCCACGAACTTCCTGTATTAAATCCACTTTGTTTTAATACGTATTTTCTACTATTTTTGCCTAAACTAGATAATGAAATTGAATCTTTAACACCTCTTGGAAGACATTCATCTATATATTGTTCTTCCCCAACAATCCAAGTTTTTGGAATAACTTTTCTTAATAATTCAAATTCTGCTGTTCCTAACTTTTGTTTAAAAAATTCACTATATCTTTTATCCCATATAAATGCCAATAAAGCTTTTTCTTCAAATTGAGGGGTAGGATTTGGAATATATATATGAGGCTCTTGTAAAAATAACGCAACATCTTTATCTTTATATTCATCACTCAAATAAAAAGCTCTATAAATCTCTTTATTTTTCAGATTTGATTGTCTACTTATTTTCTTACTATCCCACCTTTTTCCGTCTCCTGAAAAAATTTCATCTGCTAAAAAATCCATTTGCCCACTAAAAGCATTTACTTTGTCACTATATGCAATTGTACCTACTGATGGAATTTGACTTTGAATATAATTTTTTAATTCATTTTCAGTAACTAATGGATCAAATCCAGCATGTCCATAAGTTCTATTTAATACTTCTGCAAGTCCTAAACCAAAAGGGCTAGTCTCTATTTCACAAATTGAAAATCCTTCTTGTGTTAATATAAGATCTGGTCTTAAAAATAGAAAATTTGGTTCTATATTTTTTAAATATTTATCAGGTTTTCCTCTATCTAAAATATTTTTTATGTACTCATCAGTTTTATATAATTCTATACAACAATCCATATAATCACAAATAGCTTTACCAATAATTAATATTTCATCTTTTTGTTTTTTATTCATTCTAAATGGTGTAGGACTAACTCTGAAATTATAATCGTCTTCTGTGTTTTTTCTATACTCATCTCTTCTAACATTATATAATCTATGTCCTTTAGTTTCATAATTTAATAATTCTTTAATATCCATATTTAATATAACTCCTTTCTAAAGCACAAATCTGTTTTGAAAAGACCTAAATTTTGGCTAGGAAAAAACAAACCACCAACGAAACTAATTTTCGTCAGCAGTTCATTTAACAATTTATATATTTTCAGTAATTTCTTCTTTATCTACTTCATTTTCTTCACTTGTTACTACTTCCATACTAGCAACAGAAACCTCATAAGCAATTCTTGTTTCAGTTGTTCCATCTTCATGTTTTTTCTCATAAGTTCTAGATTGAACTCTTCCAACTAGTTTTACTTCAGTTCCTACTTCCATATTTTGGCAGAATCTAGCATTTCTTCCCCAAGCTATACATGGTATGTAATCACTTTTATTATATGCTCTGTTAACAGCTAATAATATATCTGCAATTTCACGTCCAAAAGGTGTTTGTCTATAAATAGGTTTTTTGCATATATATCCTGTCAACTCAACTTCGTTAGTAATAGTCTCTTTGTCATCTTCATTAATTTCCACTTCTTTTACTTCTTTGGCAAAAACTGTTAAAACTAATCTATTTTTCTCGTTTTCATAGTTGTTATAAGATCTAAATTGACCTTCTATTTCTAGTTCTTTGCCTATACTTAAATCAATATCAGTTATTAATCTTTCTGATATTGTAATAGGGATAATATCTGTAGTTGAACTTAGTCTAACAACTTCTAGATTGAAAAGATAAAATTTCTCCCCATAAATTTCATGACTATAAGCTTTTTCACTAACTACTTTTCCAACCAATACTAAATGGTTATTTTCAGAATAATTTGTATTCAATTTAATTCCTCCTTAAATTTATCTAATGTATCCCTCTAAAATGCTTTGTTTATCTTTTATAGGTTAATAAAAATAACCTCAATATGTTCAATTATAACACTATTTTTTCATTTTGTCTACATAAAACCAATATTTTTTTACAAAAAAATGTTTTTGGTAAACTTTTTATAAGTACTAGAATAATCAAATATAATTAAAAAAGTAACCAATTTCATAATATTATTATCTTAAGAAAAAGTCAAAAGTTATGTTAACAATCTTCTAAAACATATTTTTTAAATAAATTACCTCTTTCTTCAAAATTTTTATAAAATCCATAACTACTTGCTGATGGAGATAATAAACATATTGTATTCTTCCTTGTAATAGCTTTTGCTTTTTCTACAGCACTTTTTAAATCATCATAATAAAAAATCCTTTTTTTAGAATCCTTTAAATTCTCATATATAATTTTTCCTGTTGTATGTAAACATATAATATTTTCTATATTAGATTCTTCTAAAAATTTAATAAACTCTTTTAAACTTATTTTTCTATCTTTTCCTCCTAATATTAAAGTATTTACATTTTTTAGAGTTTCCACTCCATTTATTGTGGCTTCTGGAATTGTAGCAATTGAATCATTGTAATATAGTACTCCATCTATTTTTGCAACAAATTCTAATCTGTGCTCTAAAGGCTGAAACGAACATATTGCATTTAATGTTTTAGTCATATCTAGATTCAGTATCTTAGAAACTGCTATTACAAACATTATATTATTAATATTATGAATCCCTTTTAAATTCATTTTTCTATTTATATTCATAATTTTCTCATCATTATAATAGATATACTCATTTTTAATATATATGTTTGAATTATTTATATTAGAAGTTATATTATTCACAGAAATTGCTATATCATTTTCTTTATATAAAAATCTCATTTTTTTGATATTTTCATTTTCACAATTATAAATAAAATAGTCATTTTTATTTTGAAATTTTGCTATATTAAATTTAGCACTTATATAATCCTCAAATGATTTATAATGATCTAAATGTTCCTCATAAATATTTAACATGATTGCTATTTTAGGAGAAAATTTTGCATATTCTAAAGTATGAGATGAAACTTCTAAAACAGCAATTGTATCTTCTTCAATTTCATCAATATCATCAAAAATCGGAACTCCTATATTTTCTAGTAATATTGATTTTTTATTATTCTCTAGCAAAACTCTATTTATTAACGAACTAGTTGTACTTTTGCCTTTTGTTCCTGTAACACCAATGGTAAGAATATTAAAAAATTTTAAAAATAGTTCATATTGGCTAGTAATTTTATTTTTTATTTCATTACAATTATAGTTTTTTAATGATATACCAGGTGATTTTATTATTAAATCGTACTTATTTAATAATTCTATATCTATTTTTCCCAATATTACTTCACAAAAAATATCCTCTTCAAGCTCTGGATTTAAATCTAATAATTTTAAATTATCATCCATAATATCAATAAACTTATCTGGAAAGCTTTTTCTTATAAAATTATATGTAGATTTTCCCTGTTTACCAAATCCTAAAATTATTATTTTTTTATCTTCTAAATAATCTAATAATTCATTTACCATTCTTCAATCTTCCTTTTTAAAATATTTTTCAATTCATAAGGTAAATTGTTATTATTATCAAAATTTTTCAATATATTATCATCAGATATTAACTTAAAATTATCTTTATAATAATTTAACAATTTAGGAAGTTTTTTATCTTCTCTTTTTTTTATAATTTCCGAAATAGCATAATTTACTTCTCTATATGTTCCTACACATTCAAAAGGTTTATTTTTCTCATATCCACAAAGTCCCAAAAATATTTCTTTTAAAGATTCTTTATCCAATAAATCTTCACCAAACATTTCTATAACTTTCTCTTTGTCCCAAAAAACACTTATCATTATATATACAAATAAACATTTTGGACAATTATTGCACCATTTCCAAGGTGAAGATTTACTTCCAATATTACAACTTTTTATTGTTTTATAATACTTATCATTTTCAGTAAATATTTTAGAAATTTGGATTTCTGAAAGTGGTCTTAATAAACTGAAATATAATACATCTGATTTTAAATATTTTTCTGAATAAAGTTTAAAATCATTCTCAAATTCATAACTCTTTGAATATTGATGGTTAATTTTTTGACCTTCTACATTCGACTCATTTGCACTAGACTCGTTTGATAAAGTAATATATTTTATATTCATTAAACTAGAAACAAAATATGTCAAAAATGCAAGCATTGATGAAAAAGGTGTATGACCATTTATAAAACCCACTGAATTTAAAAAAAGTAATTTTTTATCTATAGTCCTCTGTACTTCAATAATTCTATCATTTTCATATCCAGCTATACTCGCACATTTTTTTGTAACTTCCTTAGGATTTACTATAAAAGCATATGATTTACTATGATATTCTTTTAATAATTCAAGAGTAACAGCAGAATCTTTTCCACCACCTATAGGAATTAAAAAATCTTCTTTAGAATTTTTTTTATTTTCTATTTCTATTGGTTTTCCCGTACAAACTATATTCATAAAATCATTTATATTAGTATTAATCCCATTTGTATAAAATAATTCACCTAAACCATAAAAATATAATTTTTTAAACCATTTAATTTGTTCTTCATTTAAAAAACCACATTTTATTATAATATTTTTTGAGCAAACCACTTTCCAATAACTAATTAATTCAACTAATCCTAAATTAAAAACAATATTTTTTGTATTATTATCAATTTCTGAAAAATTAAAATTTTTTCTTAGTATTTTAGTTATAGGTGTAAATTTAACTAAACCATTTATACTAAAATAAAACTTTAGTAATATGTATTCTTTATCTTCAATTATTTCATAATCTTCATAAATAAAATCACTATACTTTTCTCTTAAATAAAGAAACTTAGAATTATTATCTTTCATAAAAAGTCCTCTCAATATAATCTATTTTACTTATTTTATATTATTACTATTTTAACAATCTATAAACTAATATTATGTAAATTATTTTAACGTACTATATTTATTATTTTATTTTCTCTTTTGGCATAATATCTTCTAGAGTAATAGTTCTTGTTCCAGCTCTATTTTTCCCTAATTTTATTAAACTTGGACTAATTTTACACTTTTCTAATCCCTTTTTAATTAATTCTACATATTCAATTTTTTCTTGTTCTGTACCTTCAGAACTTATTCCTCTTAATATTATTTTACCTAATTCAGCTATTCTAATTTTTTTCTCATAAAATTTTAACTGATTACCGCAATTTATATTTATCATGAATTGAACTCAATAATTGTTTTGCTCCATCTATTCTTTCCATTGATAACAAATTATCTAAAACACAATTTAAAGCACAATTAACAGTGCATCCAGAAAGTTCAATAATTTGAGATAAAGTATCTTTAGGATTTTTTATTGGAAACCTAACTGAATCATTTGCTATATTTTGTATTATTATATTATAAAATATATTTTTCTGTTGCTCTTCTGTTAAACTGAATTTATTTTTTGGTAATAAACTAACAGCTTTTTTTGACTCTCTATCTATTATTTCATTTGCATTTTTTATTTCTAAATTTCCATCTGCTAGCTGTAAAGCAATACTCTCCATACTTTTAGGAAGTACATGTTTTTTATTCAATTCCATCTCTTGCTTTTTTCTTGATATTAATAAATCTACTGAGGAAAAAAACATTACATTTTTATTATTTTTTTTCAAATCATTTATTAATTCTTTCAACTCATTTAATCTATCAATACTAGTTGCTTTCTTTACTTCTAAACTCAATGTATCAATTTGTTTTAAATCAAATTTATTTTTTAAATCTAAATATAAAAATTTTTTATTTTTTACATTTCTTTTATAATAATTATTTAAAAAATTAAAATATCCCTGAATTCTTTCTAATTGTTCTAATGTTAAATTCATTTTATATAATTTATTTAATTCTACATTGATATTTTTTCCTATTGTTTTATTGATTTTTTGTGAATCTGTTTCATTTAATTCATCAATTAAATTATTTATTTTTGTGATTATATTTTCAACTTCTTCCTTTTCTGAATCTAATTGTTCACAAAAATTTGATACATTTGAATCCTCATTATACAATTCAAAATATTTTTTATTCATATAATTAATTTTATCTAATAATTTTCTTTGCAAATTTTCTTCTTTAATTTCTTCATTAATTTGTTTTTTTAAATTCAATAAATTTTCTATAGGAATTTCAAATTCAGATGATATTAGTTCTATACTATATCCTTTTTTAATATATTCACTAAAAATCCCTATATAATCCATGTCTATATCTTTTATCATATTTTGGGTTCCTTTTTTATTTTTGTTTATTATACTTTAAATTTTAAAAAAAATCAATAAAAAAAGCACTTCTCTAGACATATCTAAAGAAGCACTAAATTAGCCAAAATATTATTTATTCTTTTCGTTCTTTTATGAGTTTATGCATTTCTTTAAGAAAACCATAAGCTCTGATATTTGGAAACTTACCTTCATAATTTTTGGATACATAATCATTCAAATATGATGCATAACTCAGTCTTATATCAACAGCTTCCTTGCTCTGCTGATTTATACCAGCCGAATTTAAATAATCTTCTATAGAATCAACTTCACTATCCATTTCAACAGCCATAATTGTTAAATCAATAATCTTTTGGTTTATTGGATTAGATTTTTTTGATTTTATTCCTATTTTTTTCATAATAGAAATTACAATTTCAGAAATGGATGCAGAGAAATCTAGTGTAGCTAGCCATGTCTCAAAAGAAGGAATAGGTGGAAATGCACAAAACCTTATACTCTTAGGTTGCTCAATTTTTTGCAAAATTTGTTCCCCAGAAGTTTTAGCATCTATATCACCATCTTCTGATTTTTCTTGAATGTTTAATTTTTCATTACTATTTTCTATATCCGATTTACTTTCTTCTTGATTCGGTATAACTATTGAACTATCATTAGATTCCGAATCTTCTGAGAAGCCATCTTTATAATAGTCTTTAAACTGTATAATACCTTTTATAAATGGCATCATTGTTCCTGGTGAATTTAAATCTTTGAGCCGTCTAGAAATTATTGATGAAAGATATGACACTTTACCTGGTACATAATTTAAATCTAATGTCATTTTATTAAAGTTTTTATTAGTATAAATTTCAGAATCTGATAAATCAGAATCCTTTATAATATTAATTATACTAATAAAATAATTCTTATTATTATACGAAAACATAAGTTTTTTAGCAATTTTTTCAACAAACTCATCAAATGATTTTGAAGTCACTGCTATTAAATTTACCCAATCAGGAATAAAAACTTTTGTTACTTTGAAATAGTTTCCTTTTTTATTTTTCTTTATTTCAGATTCCTGCTGATTTGCATCATCATTCTCAACTTCAGTTTCCTGCTGATTTGTATCAACATTTTCTACTTCAGTTTCCTGCTGATCTGCATCAACATTCTCTACTTCAGTTTCCTGCTGATCTGCATCATCATTCTCTACTTTAGATTCCTGCTGATTTGCATCAACCTTCTCTACTTCAGTTTCCTGCTGATTTGCATCATCATTCTCTACTTTAGATTCCTGCTGATTTGCATCAACATTCTCTACTTCAGTTTCCTGCTGATTTGAATCATCATTCTCAACTTCAGTTTCCTGCTGATTTGCATCATCATTCTCTACTTTAGATTCCTGCTGATTTGCATCATCATTCTCAACTTCAGTTTCCTGCTGATCTGCATCAACATTCTCTACTTCAGTTTCCTGCTGATTTGTATCAACATTCTCTACTTCAGTTTCCTGCTGATTTGCATCAACATTCTCTACTTCAGTTTCCTGCTGATTTGCATTGTTTTTTTGAGTTTCCCAGTTAGTAACCATAAAGAAATAATCCATATTTAATTCACAAATCATTTGGATAAATTCTTGTGGAGGTAATTCATCAAAAACCACCTCAAAATTTACTACTTTATTACCTTTTTCATTCTGATTTTCGGTTAAAGTAAATTTTTCCACTTTCCGAACTACTTTTTCGTTGAATATCATCTCCAATAAAATTCTCTTTTTCTGCTCCACCTCTTTTTCCGTAAAACAAGTAAATTGTCCCTGTAATTTCATGAATAATCATTCCTTTCTAAATAGTTTTTACAGGTAAATTGAATATTTTGGCTTTTAACAATTTTCTAAAATTATAATAATGTAAAAATACTTATAATAACTTTAGCATAATTGAAAAATCAATATCACTGTTATACCATAAATTCATTTAAAATTCAAGTATCATATGTTATTGTAGGTGATTAAAAAATAAAAAACTAGCTATTTATTTTAAATCCACTTATTTTGGATTAATAAAAATCTAGTTTTTATATCACTATATACAATCATTTTCTTTTAATATATCATATACTCTACCTATTGGGAGTCCCACAACAGAATAATAATCTCCAAATATTTTTTCAACAAATCTACAAAAACTACTTTGTATTGCATATGCTCCAGCTTTATCATATGGATTTTCATAATCCACATATTCTTCAATTTCTTTATCTGTTATTCTTTTAAAGTACACATCAACTTTTGATATTTCAACATACTCCTTATAAACACCTTTATCTTCAATTAAAATAGCTAAACTAGTATATACAGTATGTCTTCCACCTTCAAGTTCTTTTAACATTCTTATTGCATCTTGTCTATCTTTTGGTTTTTCGTATACTTTATCTGATTTTACAACCATAGTATCTGAGCCAATTATAGCTCTATCACCTTGTGTGTTCTCAAATACAGTTTTTGCCTTAATATATGCTAACCTTTTTGATTGATCTTCTAAACTTAATCCTTCTTCAAATGTTTCATCTACATTGCTTACAAATACTTCAAAATCTATACCAGCTAAATCCATTAATTCTTTTCTTCTTGGCGACTTTGATGCAAGAATTATTTTCATATTTTATCACATTCCTTTTATATTATATTTTTGTTAATTATATAAAATTATTGAAAAAAAGTAAAGAAAATTTTATTTAACAATATTTATATTGAAATATTAAATATAAAAATTAATTTTTATAATTGTATTTTAATAAACATTGTGTTAAAATCTATTGAGGAAATTTGAAATATACAAATTTTATAATATTGTATATACTACTATTATAAATTAGGAGGTCATTATGAAATTTGAAGAATGGAATAATTTTGTAGGAGGAAAATGGGAAAAAGAAATAGACGTAAGAGATTTTATTCAAAAAAACTATACACCATATACAGGAAATTCCGATTTTCTTGCACCTGCTACAGAAAAAACCAATAAATTATGGAACAAAGTTTTAGAACTTTATAAAAAAGAAAAAGAAAACGGAGGAGTTTTAGACATATCTAATGATGTTGTTTCAACAATTTCAAGCCATGAAGCTGGTTATATTGATAAAGATTTAGAAACAATAGTTGGATTACAAACTGAAAAGCCTTTAAAAAGAGCTATAATGCCAAATGGAGGAATCAGAATAGTAGAAAAATCATGCTCTGCATATAATACTAAAGTTTCTGATAAAATTGAAGATATATATCATAATTATAGAAGGACTCATAATGATGGAGTATTTATGGCATATACACCTGAAATTAGAGCAGCTAGAAGTTCACATCTACTTACTGGATTACCTGATGGTTATGGTAGAGGAAGAATAATTGGAGACTATAGAAGAGTAGCTCTTTATGGAATTGACTTTTTAATTGAAGAAAAAAATCAAGAATTTAAAACAACATATACAAATAGTATTACCGAAGAAATAATTAGGCAACGTGAAGAAATAAAAGATCAAATATCAGCTTTACAAGAATTAAAAGTAATGGCAAATAAATATGGATTTGACATTTCTAAACCAGCCAGCACTGCAAAAGAAGCAATTCAATGGTTGTATTTTGGTTATTTAGGTGCAATTAAAGAACAAAATGGTGCAGCAATGAGTATTGGAAAAAATTCGACTTTTTTAGATATTTATATTGAAAGAGATTTAAAATCAGGAATTATTACAGAAGAAGAAGCTCAAGAATATATAGATCACTTTATTATGAAACTAAGAATGGTTCGCTTTTTAAGAACGCCTGAATATGATGAATTGTTTAGCGGTGATCCTGTTTGGGTTACTGAAAGCATTGGAGGAATGGGAATTGATGGAAGAACTTTAGTAACAAAAACAGCTTTTAGAATTTTACACACCCTAGAAAATCTTGGTCCTGCTCCTGAACCAAATTTAACAGTACTATGGTCTACTAGATTACCTGAAGGATTTAAAAAATATACAACAGGTCTTTCAATAAAAACTAGTGCTATTCAATATGAAAATGATGATTTAATGAGAATTACTTTAGGAGACGATTATGGTATAGCATGTTGTGTATCTGCTATGAGAATTGGAAAACAAATGCAATTCTTTGGTGCAAGATGTAATTTAGCTAAAACTTTGCTATATGCTATAAATGGTGGAAAAGATGAAAATTCAGGAAAACAAGTTGCCCCTAAATTTGAACCTGTTACTTCTGAATATTTAGATTATGATGAAGTTATGGAAAAATTTGACAATATGATGGAATATGTTGCAAGAATATACATGGAAGCTTTGAATATTATTCATTATATGCATGATAAATATTGTTATGAAGCACTAGAAATGGCTTTACATGATAAAGATGTATACAGAACTATGGCTTGTGGTATTGCTGGACTTTCAATTGTTGCAGATTCATTTTCAGCTATGAAATACGCAAAGGTAAAAGTAATTAGAAATGAAGATGGACTTGCTGTTAATTATAAAATTGAAGGTGATTTTCCAAAATATGGTAATGATGATGACAGAGTTGATAACATAGCTGTTGATATAGTAAAACAATTTATGAGAAAACTTAGTAAACAACAAACCTATAGAAACGCTACTCCTACTCAATCAATTTTAACAATCACTTCTAATGTAGTTTATGGAAAAGCTACTGGAGCTACTCCTGATGGAAGAAAGGCTGGTGAACCTTTTGGACCTGGAGCAAATCCTGTTCACGGAAGAGATAAAAATGGTGCAATTGCATCTTTAAATTCTGTTGCAAAACTTCCTTATGAATACGCGTCTGATGGAATTTCTTATACTTTTGCTATGGTTCCAAAAGCACTTGGAAAAACACCAGAAGAAAGAATTAACAATCTAATTGCTTTGCTTGATGGTTATTTTGTTCAAAATAGTCACCATATTAATGTAAATATTTTTGATAGAGCTTTATTAGAAGATGCTATGAAACATCCTGAAAAATATCCTCAACTTACAGTTCGTGTTTCAGGATATGCTGTTAATTTCACAAAATTAACTAAAGAACAACAATTAGATGTTATAAATAGAACAATTCATGAATCAATATAAGCCATAATTACGAAACTAAAATCGTAGTTTCTTTATAAATTTTTCTTTTTAATAATTAATCAATTGGAGGAAAGTAAAAATATGGAAAAAGATATTTTGGCAAATATTCATTCTTTTGAGACTATGGGCACAGTAGATGGACCAGGAATTAGATTCGTTTGTTTTATGCAGGGATGTCCTCTAAAATGTAAGTATTGCCATAATCGTGACACTTGGGAAATTGGTAATGGTAAAAAATATACTGTAGATGAAGTATTTAATAAAATATTGCGTTCAAAACCATATATTGAAGCATCACATGGTGGAGTTACAGTATCTGGTGGAGAGCCTCTACTACAATCAGAATTTTTATTAAAACTTTTTAAAAAATTAAAACAATATAATTTTAATACAGCCATAGATACATCAGGAAGCCTTCCAATTTCAAAAACTATAGCAGAGCTACTTACATATACAGATTTAGTTATATTAGATATTAAACATATTAACAATAAAAAAGCTATCGAATTAACTGGCGTTTCGAACGAAAATAATATAAAATTTGCAAAATACTTAAATGATAATAATATTCCAATGTGGATAAACCAAGTTTTAGTACCAGGTTATACAGATGACCCTGAAGATTTAAAAATCTTAAAAGAATTTTTAGCAAATTTTTCTAATATTAAAAAAATACAAATACTTCCATATCATTCTTTGGGGAAATATAAATGGAAAGAATTGAACCTAAAATATCCTTTACAAAATGTACGCGAAGCTAATGAAGATGATGTTAATAAAGCAAAAAAGATATTAGGTATATAACTTATATATAAAGAACGCATCAATTGTTCATATGAAAAAATTTTGCATAAATTACTAGAAAAGTTTCAAAAATTTCTAGTATACAAATTCTGAGAGTATCGTATAGTTTACACAAACTTTACAATACTCTCTTTATTTTAATAACCTGTTCTCGGCAATATTTTTTCTTCAGTTACAGTATTATCCAATATTTGCTCTTCTTCTTTTTCCTCAGGTATTTTCGAAATCTTTTTATTTTCAATAATCATTTCCAATACTTTATTTTTATCCAATCTAAACGAAATATATTCATCATTCCTTTGATATCCAGGAATAGTACTCACCTCGTGTATAGTATATGTTTTATTAATAATAGGATAAAAAGACGAATAAGCCTCTCCATTTTTATCAGTTACCAAGGTCTCTAGCAAATTACTATATTCATCATAGACCTCAAATTTAACTCCTTCTAATTTTATATTATTATCATCTTTATCAACCTTTATTATTTTAAATCTATTTTTTATTTTTTCATTATAAACTTTAAAACTACTTATTTCTTTATATTGTACTTTAACATTTATATTATCTGATAATAATTTATATGATTCATTTGTTTTAGTTTCTTTAAAATAATAATTTCCAATTTTTAAATTATCAACTAATACTTCTCCTTTTTCGTTTGTTATGTATTTACCTATCAAATTATTATTTGAATCATATAATTCAAATTCTACACCTTTTATAGGTAATAATGAATCTTTATCTAATTTTATTAATCTTATACCACCCTTTTTCAACTCATTTTCAAAAGTTAAATCAGTAATTTCATTTTCTTTCAATTCTACTTTAATTTCATTATCACTTAGAACATATTCTTTTTGTGTTTCTAATTCTTTTACTGTATATTGTTCATCTATAGCCAATCTACTTGAAAAAGCTTCTCCATTTTCATTTGTTACAATTGTTTCTATTAAATTTTTATTTTTATCATATATTCCAAATTTAACATCTTTTAATTTTATTTCATTGTTGTCTTTATCAACTTTTATTACCTTTATTTGACCTTTCTTTTTTTCATTTTCAAAAGTAATATCTTTAATTTGGTCTTCTTCTAATTCTACAGTTTGAACTTCATCTGATAAAACATATTCTTCTAATGTATTTGTTTCTCTTAGTGTATATTTTTCTGTTATAGGTAATCTACTTGTTATAGCTTCACCATTTTTATCTGTAGTTATATTTTCTACTATTTCACCTTTAGAATTTAAAACATCAAAACTAACATTAGGTAATTTTGTTTCTTTATTATCTTTATCTACTTTTATTACTCTAATTTGTCCCTTTTTTACTTCATTCTCAAATACAACTGATGTTATCTCATTTTCTTTTAACTCTATTATTTTAGGCTCATCATTTAATTTATAAAAATTATTTGTTTCTACCTCTTTTAAAACTAATTTATCATAATCTCTTATTGGATACCTAGATGTAAAAGCTTCACCATTTTCGTCTGTTACAATTGTTTCTAATAATTTTCCTGATTCATTAAGTACATTGAATTTTACATTTTTTAGTTTTATTTCATTATTATCTTTATCTACTTTTATTACCTTTATTTGACCTTTTTTCAATTCATTTTCAATTATGTTCTCATTAGCTTCATTCCATTTTACTTCTATTTCTACACTATCAGCTAAATTGTACCATTTTCCTGTATTCTTTTCTATAATCTTATAATTACCTATTCTTAAATTTTTAATTTCTATTTCACCATTTACGTCTGTAATGTAAGTCCCAATTATTTTTTGAAATTCTTCTGAAAACAAATCAAATTTAACATTACCAAGTGCAATTTTATTATTATCTTTATCTACTTTATAGATTTTTAAATTTGCTTCTTTATGTTTATTAGTAATTTCTTTTGTTGTTAATTGATTATAAAAAATATTTATTTCTTTTTCAGTTTCATCTAAAATATAATCCTTATTTGTTTCAGTTTCAACTAATTTATATTTTCCTTGATATAATCTCTCAAACATTGCTTCACCTTTTGCATCTGTAGTAACCTTTCCCACTTCAGTACCATCTGATTTTAATAATTTAAAAGTAACATTTGGAATAGGTTTGTCAGTATCTTTATCTGTTTTTACTATTTTTAATCTTCCTGTATTTGTTGAAATATTTATTTTACAATTTGATGTAACATCTCCAAATGTATCATAGGTTATTGCATAATCTTGAGTTGCAGGATTTCCTGAATCACCATAAAAAATAGGATATATCTTACTTTTACCTGATACTTTTATTTCACCTTTTATATCTGTATTTAATTTTGATTTGGGAACATATAATTTAAAACACGAATTCTCTATTTTTGATAAATAACACCCTTCTGGAAGTCCATTTGCTATTTCAATTTTAGTTTCAGTTACATCTACATTTGAAGATAACTTATATTTTTGATATACAAAATCTCCTTCTTCAACTAATTCATCTATTTTAGAAACAGAAAAATTACCTACTACTCTTGATTCTGCACCATTAACTCCAATATTAACTAGATTTCTTAATGCATTTAACATTGCTAAAGCTTCAGGATCATCTGGTTCAGCATAAAATAGATTAATATCAGATTGTCCTAAAATACAATAAACAGCAAACTTTGTAACACAAAAAGCATCAAACTCATTTGCCAATCCCATTTCTGTATATGATTTATATGGATATCCATTCTTCACCACCCTCCATACATCATCTCTTTCTATAACTTTATCAATACTAACAGCATATCCTTTATCATCCACCACACCTGGCAAACTACTATTTAAACAATATGCAGGATAAAATTGTCCATTTTGATAATATCCAACAACAGAACATATAACATATGTATATTTATTTAAACTTGTATTAAGATATTTTAAATGATAATCTACATCACCTATTTTTACTAAATTAGCACCATTAATTTCGGTTGCATTGCTTATTAAACCTCCACATGAATTTATTAAAATTATAATTAAAATTAAACAATATAAAACTTTTGTTAAAAATTTTTTCAATATTTATTCCTCCTTTTTTTCTATAGCCTGAATACATCTTCTATATTCTGGCTGATTTTCAACACAAGTTATTAAAGTAATTCTATTATCTGTTGTTTTTTCCAGATAACTCCAATCTGTTTCTTTAATAACTACTTTACTTTTAACAATATATTTTCTAATATCTCCATTGTATTTATAAATAATTTCATCTCCAGTTTCTAACTCATTTATCCTAGAAAAATAATTAAATTTATATCCTCTATTATGTGCTGCAAGCCCAACATTTCCATTAAAATTCTCAGTTTCTTCAAAATGACCTACATAATTATTTAAAACCTCTAAACTTGTTCCTTGCTTTATTTTTGCATTAAGATCAATTTTTGGAATATTAATTTCCCATATAAAAACATTTGAATCTTCCTTTAAAATATTATCATTTTCTTGATTTTTTTCTGTAGAATTAATATTATAATTTGGAATAATATCTAACTGAATATAAGATTTATATGAAACAAATACTAATAAACTTAAAACTAATAATGAAAAAAAACCTGCAATAAAATTAATAGAAAATCTGCTACAATTAAAACAATATTTCCACCTCCTAAATATTAAATTAAAAAATGATTATTTTGGCTTGAAATAGCCAAAGAAAATTTGAATTAAAAATTATTCGAATAAATTGTTAATATAATAATGCAATTTTTACTATTTGTCAAGTTTTTTTTCAAACTCTTTTTTTAAGTATAAATGGCAATAATAAATTTCCGTTTTATTATTGCCATTTATAAATTAAGACATCTACAATAAAAAGTCTTTTCACTTTATGTAAATATATAATAGAATATTATGTTATTATTTACCTTAGATTTTATGTCAAACAAAATTTACTATTCATAATCTATCTCTTTGTTTATAATTTCAAACTTATTTTTTTATAATACGTATAACATAAGAGTAATTTATTCCATGAGAAACATCACTTCCTGGAGTCATATAAAATTCTTCATTATATTTTATATTATAAAATTTATCTCTACTTTTTATCTTGACTTCGTTTTCTTCAAATTTTTCAATTTCTAGAATTTCAAAATATTCTTGAAAAGGCAAAGGAACATTTGTTGCTACCTCATCCTCATTAAGATTAAGTGACCAAACTCCACCACCAGAAGAAGGTTCATAGAATTTATCTTTCTCAGAAACATTAAATATCTTTTTCTTTTTTCCTTTGCCAAAATGTCCACCTTCATAGTTTGCTACTAATATTAATTGATATCCAGTATATTCCTTATGCATTTTAAATAACTGAAACCCAACAATTAATATAATTATAAATATGCCCAAAATTAATAATATTTTTTTATTTTTCATTGTTACAATCACCCCCATTAATATTTAATTGATTTATGATATAAAATATAAATTACATTTGATGACTTATTATTGAATAATTTAATTCGAAATAAAACTCTACTCCATCTAATTTATTATTAACTCCATATTTGTTTTTAGCTTTAACCATTATAGCTTTTACCAAAGCTAACCCTATTCCTGTACCACCTTTTAATCTGGTTCTAGATTTATCAACTTTATAAAATCTATTCCATATTCTATTTAAGTTCTCTTCTTCAATTTGTTTTCCTGTATTAAAAACTTTTATTCTAACTTTACCTTGTTCTTTTGCTTTTTCAATACTAATCTTAATTTGTTTTTTTCCATTTATTTCTAATATATTTTTTATTGCATTTGTATAATAATTACTAAATACTTGTTCAATATAAAATTCGTCTGCATAAACATAAATAGGATCTTTTTCATTAAAAATAATTTGTATATTTTGTTCATCTGTCATCATTTTAGAATTAGTTATTACACTATTTATAAGTTCAACTATATCAAAATTAGTATCATTAAAAATTATATCTTCATTTTCAAGTCTAATAAGTTCTAACAATCTTTTAACTAATTTATCCATTTTATTTGATTCATCTAAAATTACTTTTGCATAAAAATTTTTACTTTCTTCATCTTTATTAACGTTTTCCACTAACCCCTCTGCATATCCTTGTATAAGTGCAATTGGAGTTTTTAATTCATGAGAAACATCAGAAACAAATTGTTTTCTCATTTCATCTATTTTAGATTTTTCTTCAATATCTCTCTCAAGTTCCATATTATTCTTCTTAAGCTTATTTATTGTATTTTCTAAAGTACAAGAAAGATCATTTATATTTTTACCTAATTCATTTATTTCATCATCTTTATTATTTTCAATATATTTTTTTGAAAAATCTAAATTTTTCATCTTAGTAGTCATTTCTCTTAATTCCAAAATTGGCTTAGTAAAATTATTTGCCATAATAAAACTATATATTGCAGTAGCAATCATAGAAACTAAACCAACTATTATTAAAAATTCATTTAGAACATTCAAACTCTCATTTATAATTGAAATAGGAACTCTAACATAAATTTGTTTTTCATCATCTAATTTTGATATAGCTAAAATAAAATTAACACCATTATTAGAATCAGAAATTTTTCTAATACTTGTATCATTTTTAGAATATATAATATTACTTTTATTAAAAATACTATAATCTACATCATATGTTATTTTCTCAATTTTTTGAAAACTATTTATAAAATTTTTAGTATTAGAATAAAATTCTTTTTCATTGTTTTGTATTACTATATCAAAATCATTTAATAAACATAAATAATCTAATTTTTTTCGAAATTCTTCTTCATTTAAATTATTTTCCAAATCATTTATTTGATTAAAGAAATTCAAAAGTGTATGTGTTTTTTTGTAGTAAAAATAAGTCTCAATTACCACATTACTTACCACTGCCAAAAATATAAATAGTATAAATATTATTATGCAAATTCTGAAAAAGAGTTTGACTCTAATTGAATTAAATACTTTATTCATAATATATCCTTTATTTTATTTGAAATTTATATCCAATACCTCTGATAGTATGAATATATTTTCCTTTTTTCCCTAATTTATGTCTTATTTTTTTTATATGACTATCAATTGTTCTAGTATCACCATAAAATTCATAATTCCAAACACTATTTAAAATCTTATCTCTTGAAAGTGCTTTATCTTTATTTTCAATTAAAAATTTTAATAGTTCAAATTCTCTGAAACTTAATTCTACTGATTTTCCTTCTATTTCTACGGTTCTTCCATCATAATCTATTTCTATACCGCCGTAATTAGAAATTTCCTTTTCTCCTTTTTTACTTCTTCTAAGTATAGCTTCTACTCTTGCAACCAACAATTTGGGGCTAAATGGTTTTGATATATATTCATCAACTCCCAATTCAAATCCAAATAATTCGTCCTGTTCCTCTCCTCTGGCAGTAAGCATAACAATAGGAATCTCTTTATCAGTTTGTCTTATTTGTCTTAAAACAGACCATCCATCTAATTTAGGCATCATAACATCTAACAGAATTATATCTATATCATTTTTCTTATTTTGATAAATAGACAAAGCTTGTTCTCCATCTTCAGCTTCTATTATTTCATAATCTTTTTGTTTTAAAAAATCCTTTAGTAATTTTCTCATTCGAATTTCATCATCAACCACTAGAACTACATCTTTCATTAAAAACCTCCTAATCTTAGGTTTAAAAATTATAAATCACCTACAATTTCCTCTAATTTTTTCAAATTTTTTCTAAAATAATCAAAAGCAATTTCATAAGTTTCTTCTTTTTCCAAATCTACATCTACAGATTTTAATAATTCTAAAGATCCCTTTGAGCCACCTTGACTTAACATATTTATATATTTTTCAACATATCCGTCTTCTTTTGCTAAAATTTTGCTAGCAATTACTATAGCTGAAGTAATTCCAGTAGCATATTTATATACATAAAAGCAACTATAAAAATGAGGTATTCTAGCCCATTCATATTTTATTAAATCGTCTATTTCTGCTGATTTGCCAAAGTATTTTTTTACTAAATTATAATATATTTCATTTAATGAATCTGATGTTAAACTTTCTCCTTTTTCTACTTTACAATGAACATCTTTTTCAAATTCAGCAAACATAGCTTGTCGATATAATGTAGCTCTAATCATATCTAATTGTTCATTTATTAGTGAAGCTTTTTTCTTATTATCTGTTTCTTTATTTATCAAGTAATTAGCTAATAATATTTCATTTACAGTTGAAGCCACCTCTGCTACCATAATTGTATAATTAGCATTTATGGCATTTTGTTTACTACTTGCATAAAAACTATGCATAGAATGCCCTAATTCATGAGCAATTGTTGATACATCTCTTGATGAATTTATAAAATTCAATAAAACAAATGGATGAACATTATAAACACCCATACTGTAAGCACCAGTTTTTTTATTTTCTTTTTCATATACATCTATCCAGTTATTATCAAATGCTTCATTTAATTTATCAGTATATTCTTTTCCCATTATACTAAGTGCATCTAAAACAGTTTTTCTTGCCTCATCGTATTCAATATAATCATCTTCTACATCAAGTGTGTTTGTATAAACATCATAAGTGTGAATTTTTTCTAAACCTAAAAACTTTCTTTTTAAATCTATATATTCGTGATTTAAATTTAAATTTTTGTTTACTTCTTTTAATAAACACTCATAAACTTCTACACTTGAATCATCTGCATTTGTAGCCATATCCATTGATGATTTATAATTTCTAATACTAGCAGAAATAGTAGTCTTCTTTACTCTAGATAAATACAATTCTGTAATTGTATTTATATGTTTTTTATATAGTGAATACATAGATTCAAATGCTTGTTTTCTTATATCAGGATTACTACTTTTTAAATATTTTGAAAATAATCCGTGAGTCATTTTTAGTTCTTTATCATTTTCATCTTTTATTGTTGGAAACTCAAATTCTGTAGTAGTTAAATTGTCATAAGTATTCTCTGAAACATTGAATACCTCTGAGAATTTCGTTATTACTTTTTCAACTTCTTCACTTAAAATGTGTTTCTTGTCTTTCATTATATCTCTAATTATTTTTTCAAATTCTCTTAATTTTTCATCATGCAAATATTGTTCTAACTTCTCATCAGAAATTTTAGCTATTTCTGGGCTAATAAAACTTACTGCTTCTGAAAAATCTGTATATATTTTTTCCACTCTTTTAAATAATTTTATCCCTTCACTATTACTCATATCTTTATGATAATTAAGCATAGCATAAGCATATAATTTTTCATTTAATATAATAGCTTGCTCATATATTTTAAAACAATTATATAACACATCACTACTATCATTTAAATGATTTTTAAATTTTTTTATATCCTCAATAATTTTATAAAGCTCATTAACTGAATTATTAAATTCAGTTTCATCTTTAAAAATAACACTTAAATCCCATTCAAATTTATTACTCATAATTTCTTTTGTCCCTTTCAAAATAATAATATGTACATATTTTACCACAGATTATATTAAATGTATACATCAAATTTTTGATTAGCAAATTACTGCTTATCTAAAATTTGAATCAAAGCTTTACTAGTATAAAAAATAGCACTCTTACCAAAAGATTGCTAATTTTTTAAAAATTTCTATTGACTATAGAAAAAAAATACTGTATTATTAAATTACTATTTTAGGTTAAGGAGTGTAATAAATATATATGTTATGTTCAATTTGTAATAAAAAACCAGCAGTAGTATTCATAAACAAAGTTGAAAATGGCAAAAATACTTTAGAAGGATTATGTTATACTTGTGCAAAAGAAAAAGGTATAAACCCTCTTGAAATTATGAGTCAAAATGCAAATATTTCTCAAGAAGATTTAAATCAATTAACTGAACAATTCGGAAATATTATAAATGAATTTTCTGAAAATATGGATATAAATGTTGATGAAGCAAATGCTGATGAAGGAAATGAAAATAATCCTCTTAGCAGTTTATTTAATATTTTTAAAAATAATAATGAAAATAATCAAGAAAAAAATTCTAGTTCAAATAAAAGAAGTGTTAGAGTTGAAAAGAAAGCAAAAAATAATAGAAAAAAATTTTTAGATACTTTTGGAACAAATCTAACTACTAAAGCTAAAGAAAACCTTTTGGATGATGTTATAGGTAGAGAAAATGAAATTGAAAGAGTTACACAAATTTTAAATCGTCGTTCAAAAAATAATCCTTGTTTAATTGGTGAACCTGGTGTTGGAAAAACAGCAATAGCTCAAGGATTAGCAATAAAAATTGCTAGAGGAGAAGTTCCAGCTAAGCTTCTAAAAAAAGAAGTTTATCTTATAGATATGACTGCAATTATTGCAGGAACTCAATTTAGAGGTCAATTTGAAGCTAGAATGAAGCAATTAATTGATGAATGTAGGACATATGGTAATATTATATTAGTTATAGATGAAATTCATAATATTATAGGTGCAGGTGATGCAGAACATTCTATGAATGCTGCCAATATTCTTAAACCAGCTTTATCTAATGGAGAAATTCAAATAATAGGAACTACTACTTTAAAAGAATACAGAAAATATATTGAAAAAGATTCTGCATTAGAAAGAAGATTTCAACCAGTTTTAGTGGAAGAGCCAAATATAGAAGATACCATAAAAATTTTAAAAGGAATAAAAAAATATTATGAAGATTATCATAAAGTTATAATTACTGATGATGTAATAGAAAAAACCATTTTAATGTCTGAAAAATATATTCATGATAGATTTTTACCGGATAAAGCAATAGATATTATCGATGAAGCTTGTTCAAAAATAAACCTTGATAATAAAGCTTTATATGAAATTGAAATTATAAAAAATGAGCTTGCAGAACTTTCAGAAGAAAAAGAAGAAGCTGTTTCTTCTGATTCAATTGAAGATTATCAAAAAGCCGCAGATTTAAAAACTAAAGAATGTTCATTAACTGATAGACTACACGAATTGGAATCAAATCTAAAACCTACTTTTCTAACAATCACAGAAATTGCTGAAGTAATAGAAAGATGGACTAAAATTCCTGTAACAAAAATTACAGAAGCTGAAACTGAAAAATTGTTAAACTTAGAGAAAAACCTTCATAAACATATAATTGGACAAAATCATGCAGTAGAATCTGTTTCTAAAGCAATTAGACGAAATAGAGCTGGTATACAAAGTACAAAACGTCCACCATCATTTATTTTTGTTGGTCCTACTGGAGTAGGTAAAACAGAACTTGCTAAAGCTTTAGCACTAGAAATGTTTGGTTCTGAAGAAGCTATTATTAGAATTGATATGTCAGAATATATGGAAAGTCATTCAACTTCAAAACTTATAGGTTCACCTCCAGGATATGTAGGTTATGATGATGCTGGTCAACTCACTGAAAAAGTAAAAAGAAGACCATATTCAATTATTCTTTTAGATGAAATTGAAAAAGCTCACCCAGATGTATTTAATATTTTACTTCAAGTATTAGATGATGGAAAACTTACAGATTCCCAAGGAAATACTATAAACTTTTCAAATACAATTATAATTATGACTTCAAATGCTGGATCTAACTTAAATAATAATACAATTGGCTTTGGAAAATCTTCTGCTATGATAGATAATGATAAATTGATCAATGCACTTAAAGATTTATTTAGACCAGAATTTTTAAATAGAGTTGATGAAATAATTCCATTTGATAGTTTAAAAGAAGATGAATTGCTTCAAATAATTGATTTATTATTAAACAAAACTAATGAGGCAATATCTACTAAAGAACTTAAATTAAACGTTTCTGAAAATGCAAAAAAATATATTCTTTTAAAAGGAACAGATTTAAAATATGGTGCTAGACCTCTTAGAAGAGCAATACAAAAATATATTGAAGATGAAATTGCAGAAATGATTTTGAGAAATGAAGCAACTTTTGGTCAAACTATTAACATTGACTGTAAAGATGATAAGTTAATTTTTAGTGCAAATTAGTAAATTTAGAGTATTATTTAAAAAAGGAATATTTCAATTTGAAATATTCCTTTTTCATATATTATGAAAGTTATTCGAACTTTTTAATACACAAAAGCTTCGCTAACATTTATTCATAATCTTCTAATTTAGAATTTATATTACCTTTTCCATATACTTCAATACCTTTTTTTAGTTTTTGAATATCTGAATCAGCTAAATAATCTTTACTAATATTAGTAACTAAATACAATTCTTCCTCCTCATTATTATTTAATTTAAAAACCTCAATAAAATCTTCCCCTAATCTTATCACATAATGTTCATCACAAATTCCATTAACTTTTTCTTCAACCTTTATTTCTTCTTTTGAAAAATCTTTTAAAGTAAAATTAGAATATTTTTTTATAAATTCATCTTCTGTTAAGTTAATCATTTCATTATCTACTTGAGAAATAACTTCTTTTTTATGATTACATTTAGAATAAATTTCTTCAATAACTAATTTTGTATTTATTCCTATTTTTTCTTCTTCATAACTTGTTTCTTTTGTTATATTTGTTTCTGAGATTTTATTAAATGTTCTAGCTTTTTCTATTCCTTCACTAATTACTTCTTCATGTGTTTCATCAAAAAAATAAAATGCTACTACAAAAGTTAATAAAAACATTAATAGTCCGAATAAAAATAAATATATATAATTTTTCATATAAATACCTCTGCTTTTTTTGTTATTATTAACTTTATTTGAAAAATTATACATATTTATTTAATAATTTATATGTATTTAAGTTCTTCTACAATTTATATATTTAAATTTAAAGAGCATCCAATGGACGCCCTTTAAAATTTTATAATATTATAAAAATTATTTTACTTCTTCATAATGAGCTTCAAATGTTTTATCACAATCTTCAACTGTTGTTTCTAGAATCTCACTATCACAAACTTTTTCACCTGTACCTGCATTAAACCATCCAACAAATTTATATCCTGGTTTTGCATCTGGAGCTTTTCTAGAAAACTTCCAATCTGCTGTTATAACAGAATCAATATCCATTCCTTCACCATTAAATCCAAAAGATTTTTCAGTATCAGCTTTATAAATTATATACCAAACTTTACGATAATAGTATCCACCTTTTTCTCTTAAAGCATCATAAAATTTATTTAATTGATCAGTACTTAATGAATTAATAATTTCTACACCATACATTTCATAAAGTGTTGGTTTAAATACTTTACTTGCCCATTCATTTGTCCACATTGGCATTTCATAATGACATCTTTTACAAATATGATTCTCATCAAAATCATGACCAATTCCAATTATACCATTATCAAAATCCTCTGTTACACAAACTTTATATTGTTCAGGATCTATTTTATTTGCTGATTTTACCATTGCTTTTACATTAGTTAAATAAGATTTAACAACTTCAATTTCATTATATAATGTTTTAGTTTCAGTATTCTTTTTAATTTCTTCTCCATTTTCTAATACATAACGAGCTTCAAAGCCTTTATCCATATCTCTCCATGGAACCACTATAGTTTTACCATCATCATCAATATATGCTGATTCACTTTCAGTTTCAGTTTTTCTAGTAATTTTTCTAACTTCAATTTCATCATAATGATCAGTATTTAGTACTTGATACCAACCTTCAAATTTATATCCACTTTTTGCCTCTGGAGCTTGCATTTTAATTGTAGGAATATCTCCTCTTCTACCTTCTATTACAGTTTCTTCTTTACCGCCTTGATGATTATTGAATCCCACACATTTATTAAGATCACATGTAAATCCTACATGCCAAATTGCAGCGTGTCTCGTATTTTCGTTAGCCCATACATTCCACCAAACACTATCATGATCACTATTTCCGCAACTGCATTTTCCTGTCTTATCATTCCATGTATGACCTATACCAAAAGAAGTTACTTTATTTCCACTATATTGAATTTGACATTTACATTTTGAACATTCTGCCATTTTTAAATCATCTGTTTCAATAGTATCACTTAATAATACAAAATTATGTCCTGTTGCTTTTATTATATCTCCACCTTTAACTTTTCCACATATAGAACATTCGTATTTTTCTTCTCTTCCATCAACTTCACAAGTTGCTTCAACTCTATTACTTACACATTTATAATCATGTTCTTCTGAAACAGGAATTGTTTTTATAATTTTTTCATAATCACAATTTTCACAATCTTCATAAACCTTACCTTGAGCTATACAAGTTGGTTCAACAGTTATAGTTTTTATACTATGTCCAGTTGGATTAATTTCAGAAGTTTCTATTGCCTCATTACATCCTTTTCTAGTACAAATTTTTCCTTCTAATCCTTTTTCTGTACAAGTAGCAGGTTTAATTACAGATTTTTCTGAAGCAAAATTATGTCCTAATATTGGAGTAACATTAAAGAAAATTTGACCACAAACTTTACATTTTGAGTATTCAGCACCATGTTTTGTACAAGTAGCTTCTACATCTGATTCTGGAGTTCTTACTAATTCATGAGGTTTTGTAATCTTTCTTGTTTCTGTATATCCACACTCTGTGCATTTTCTTTCCTCAACACCATTTATTTGACAAGTAGCTTGAACAGTAGTTTTCCATTCAGAGAAAGTATGATTTTCATGAGTTTCTTTTACCTCTGGAGTAGTTACTTTTTCTTCTACTTTAGGTTGAGCTTGTGATTCAGTTTCTTTATTCATTTCTTCAGAATTTTTATTTTCTTCTGATAATTTACTTTCTATTTCTTTCTTTATTTTCTCATATAAAAGCTGAGCTTCTTCCTTTTTCTTTTCTTTTTCAGCAGATAATTTCACATCTAAATCATCTTTCTCTTTAGTTGTTGATTTAGATGAAACTTTATATGTAGGAACTTCAATATTCTCTATTTTACCTTTTTGAGCGCTTTTTACAGATGTTTCATTATTTTCCTTTGGAATTATTGCAATCTCAATAGCTTCAATTCTTCTTGATTGACCAACTGTACCTGCATAATTTCCAATATTTAAAGTTGCTTTATCTATTGAATTTTGAGCAGTAATCCATTTCATCCATCCATGATCTTGTACATGAACACGATATTTTATCTCATAGCCATCTAATCCTATTGCTACTATTTGAAAAGCTTCAACTCTCCTTGATTGTCCTGTTGTTCCAGTAAAATTGGTTCCTATTTTATTATCAGCTGTTACCCAATCCATCCATCCATGATCTTGAACATGTGCACGATACATAATTTTAGAGTTTTCTGGTCCATCAAAATTAATTTCTAATGCTTCCATTCTTTTTGATTGTCCTGTGGTTCCAACAAAATCATCACTCAATGGAATTCTTGCTTTTAATTCAATTTCTCCAACTGGATTTCTAAAATAATTAAACCAGCCATAATCTTGAACATGTGCACAATATGACAAATTAATTGTAGTTGTAGTAGCAAATAAATTTAATGGCATGTATGATATAAAAAACACAGCCATTAATAAAATTGCAAATAGCATACAACAAAACTTTTTAATATTTATCATAAGCATTCATCCCCTTTTTTTTATTATATTTACCTACTTTAATTATAACATATATGGTATTTTCATTCAACTATTTTTCGGCATATTTATACGTATTTTCAAGCTTTTGCAAATAATTATTAATCTTAAAAAAATGATTGTTTTTTTACATATTTTTACTTTAAATTTTGTCAGATTATTACATAATTTTTTTAATATATTTAATCATTTTTAAACACATTTATGTATAAAATTGACTTTATTTTATATTTTTATAATTATATATTTTAAAATACCTTTAATTATTTATCATCTTTGTAATTTCTATTATGTTACCTTTTTTATCTACAATTATTCTTATTTCTCCATCTTTATCTGTTCTATAAATTTTTACCTTATTTTCTTGCAATGTCTTAATTACTTGATTGTCTGGATGTCCAAATTTATTATTTTCTCCTACTCCAATTAAAGCAATCTTTGGATTAATTAATTCAATAAATTGGTTAGTAGATGATGTTTTAGACCCATGATGTGCTATTTTTAAAACTGTTGAATTTAATTTATTAGAACTTTTATATATTTTTATCAACTTTTCCTCTGCTATTTTTTCTATATCTCCAGTAAAAAGCATTGAAAATTTCTTATAATGTAATTTACATACAATGGAATTATTATTTAATTTATTTTCATTTATAAAATTATTATCATAAGGCCATAAAAATTCAAAAAAAACATCATTTTCAATATAAATTTTTTTTAATTTATCAATAATTATTAAATTTATTTTTTCTTTATTTATTATTTTTAAAAAGTCTTCTAAATTTTTGGTTTTTTCTACCTGTTTCGATATAATTACATTCTTAACTTTTATATTTTTCATTATATATAAAATTCCGTCCGCACATGGTCAGAATCAAAATGAGAAACGATTATATAATCTAGTTTTGATATTCTTCTATCTAATAAGTATGGTAATACAGTATATTCACCTTGGTCAAATTGGTTACTATTTCCTTCTCCACCATCTATTAAAATCGTCTTATTACTTTTTGTTTTAATTAATGTACAATCACCTTGACCAACATCTATAAAATATATGGAAAAGTTATTCTGAAAAAGAAATGCTATTTGAAAAAATAAATTAATTATAATAAAAAAAATAAATAATATTTTTAAATAATTTAAATATTTTTTTCTGTTTAATATAAAATATAAAGCTAAATAATAAATTATTATATTTACTATTATAGGTGTTTTTACAAATATTTTTGATAAAGATAAATTAGAAATAAAACTTGCAGATGAAAATATTATATTTAAGATAAAAATTTCAATATTTGATATAAAATTCCCTATTCCAAAGATATTTCCAAATAAGCATATTATAAAACCCAATAATATTATTGGTGAAATAAAAATACTGGTAATGATATTAGAAATAAAAAAAGTTAAAGAAATCGTATTAAAATTGTAAACTATAATTGGTGCAATGAATAACCATACACTAATACTTAATAAAAAGTTTTCACAAATATATTTAAAGAAAATATTTTTATTATTATTTTTCCATTTGGAATAAACTACTATAATTCCAAAAGTACCAAAAAAAGAAAGCCATACTCCTACATTTTCTATATAATATGGATTTATCACTAATAATATTATAAGTGATGAAAATAAATTTACAAAAACATTGGACTTTCTATAAAAAAAATTTGATATTTCATTCATACTAAACATTACTAAAGCTCTAATACTAGATGGAGTTTTCCCAATCATAATAACATAAAAAAATATGATAATTAATCCTAATATACTTTCTTTCTTTTTGCTATTTAATAAACTAAATATTTTTTTTATAAAAATAATAATATAACTGATATGCATACCAGATATAGCTAAAATATGTGATAAATTTGCGTCTCTAAAACTTTTCTCTATTTCTTTAGATAATTCAGTTTTATCTCCTAAAATAATACTTTTTAAAAAAGATTTACATTTTTCGTCTACTATAGATTCATTTATATTATTTTCTAGCCTAATTTTTATACAATTCAAAATACTTTCTATACTTTTCTTATTAGTAATTTTATACCCTTTTTGTTCATATACTATCCCATAAATTTTTTCTTGCCATAATATTCTTCTATAATTAAAACCTCTATAATTTCTCGCACATGAAGCATATTTAAAATCTCCATTAACATTTATAATATCACCATATTTATAATTTGTATTTTTATTAGTATATAAAATTAGCTTTGTGTTTTTATATTTTTTATTCCCATCAATCTCATTAACTAAACAAATATATTTATTATTATATTCTGTATCTTCTTTATTACTAATAATTTTAACCAAAAAATTTCCATATTCTAAGTCATTATATAAGTTTAAAACTTTGTTTTGAAAGGAATAAGAATATAAGGAAAACAATAAAAAAAATAATATATATATTTTTTTTATATTTAATATATATGATAAATATATTAAAAAAATTAAAAGTAAAATAAAAAGAGCTATATTTTTTATATATAGCCCCCATATTATTCCAATAATTATAAACAATGTAATTTTAATTAATTCTATTTTGACCTCCTATTAGGCCCCCAGCTAAATTATTCTTCTTGATGTACTATATCTTTGATTATAGTATGAATTAGAATTTAAGTTATCTATTACCACACCTCTTGATGGATTAGCAGCATGAATAAAATTTCCATCTCCTATATATATTCCTGCATGACCAATGCTTGATTTTCCAGCGTCTAAAAATAATATTAAATCACCTGGTTGCAAATCACTTCTTGCTACTTCTGTACCGTTTGATGCTTGACTACCAGCAGTTCTTGCAATTGAATAACCAAAATGTGAATATACATATTGTGTAAATCCAGAACAATCAAAACCATTTGGTGATGTACCACCAGACACATATGGACTTCCTAAATATGAATTAGCAAATTCTACAATTCCTGCTCCATTATTGGCTGTAGGTGCTGTAGAAGCAGATGTTGTTTCTGGCTGTTGAACAGCTGGTTCCACATTATTAACTTGTTGTTCTTCAATTCTCTCTTCATTTAAATTTCTAGATGAAACATTTCCAATTGTTATTAGACTTTTTGATACATAACCCTCTGAAAAATCTGTACATGTAATTTTATACCAATCACCCTCTTCAGATAAAATAGTTACTTCATCATTTATGTCAAGATTTCCTATTATTTTTCCACCTGGTGTTTCTCTTATTCTAGCAGTATCTGTATTAATATATCCTGTTTTTGTTTCAGTTTCAGTATTTTCTTCTACTTTTTCTGCACTTACTTCATTTATATTATCTTCTTCATTATTTTGTGGATTATTCTCCTCTGTATTTGGTGTAACTGTTTCTTCAGGTGCTGAAACTGGATTATCAATAGCAGAATTTAAATTATTTTTTAATACCCAACCAGTATTACTTCCAGCAACTACTTGAACCCAATTATTTATTTCTAATTTAATTTCTACCTCAGTACCTGGTTGAATAACTCCAAGATTTCTAGAAGAAAAATTTGGTAAAAGTTTTAAATTAGATTCTTTTTGAATTGTTGGAACAGAATTTTCTGTATTTTGTTCACTCACTTGTGAAGAATCTTGAACATCTGTATTTTCTATTTCATTAGTATTTTCTTCTATATTAGTATCTGAATTATTACCATCATTTTCTTCAGCTTGTTTTTCTACATAATCTTTACTTATATATCCTGTTTTTCCATCTATCTGTACTTGATACCAACCTTCGGTTTCGCTTAATATTTCTACTTTATCATTTTTATATACATTTGTAACTATATTTGATGCTCCATCTGCACTTTCCCTAATTCTAACTGTTTTTCCTGTAACAGTACCTGTTGTAGCAAATGCAGTCTGCAATATACTCATAAATAAAACACATGAACAACCTAAAACAAACTTTTTTAATTTCTTCATTTTTTTATCCTCTTTATTTAATTCTATATTATGTGGATAGTATATTATTGTTTTTACAAAAAGTCAACTTATAAATCTAATTTTATATGAACTTCTTTTAATTGCTCTTCTGAAACTTTTGATGGACTATTTACCAATAAATCTCTGGCTTTTTTATTTTTTGGAAACGCAATTACTTCTCTTATATTATTTTCTTTAGCTAAAAGCATAACCAATCTATCAATTCCAGGTGCTGCTCCACTATGAGGAGGTGCACCATAACTAAATGCATTAAATAAAGCTCCAAACTTATTCTTGACATCATCTACTGTATATCCAGCAATTTCAAAAGCTTTTATCATGATATCTTGATCATGATTTCTAACAGCTCCTGACGCAACTTCGAATCCATTGCAAACTAAATCATATTGATATGCATAAATATCTAAAGGATCTTTTTCCATTAGTGCCTTCATTCCACCTTGTGGCATTGAAAAAGGATTATGATTAAAATCAATTTTTCCTTCATCAGATAATTCATACATAGGAAAGTCTACAATAAAACAAAATTTATAAATATTTTTTTCTAATAAATCAAATTCCTCTCCAAGCTTTATTCTAACTCCTCCTGATATTTTTTGAGCTTTTTCAAGTTCATCTGCTACAAAAAATATTGCTGAATTTTTTTGAACATTCATTTTTTCAAAAATTTTCATTTTTCTATCTTCATCAATAAATTTTGCAATTCCACCATTTAAGTTATTTTCATTATCAACTTTTACCCATGCTAATCCTTGAGCTCCTAATTCTTCTATTGCATATTTAGACATATTATCAAAGAATTTTCTAGTTTTTTCTTCTGCTTTATTAACCACAATAGCTTTTACTATTTTATCTTTAAAACTATTAAATTCAGTTCCCTCAAAAATTTCGGTTAAATCTTCTATTATTAAAGGGTTTCTTAAGTCTGGTTTATCTGTGCCATATTTATTCATAGATTCTTTATAAGGAATTCTTATAAAATTATTATCTACTTTCCAATCTGTATTCTTATTAAATACATTAAAAACTACTGTTTTAAGAACATTTAAAACATCTTCTTGTGTACTAAAAGCCATTTCAAAATCTAATTGATAAAACTCACCTGGTGATCTATCAGCTCTAGGATCTTCGTCTCTAAAACATGGTGCAATTTGATAATACTTTTCAAATCCAGAAACCATAAGTAACTGTTTAAATTGTTGTGGTGCTTGAGGAAGAGCATAAAATTCTCCAGGATGTAGTCTACTAGGAACAAGAAAATCTCTAGCTCCCTCTGGTGATGAATTTGCTAAAATAGGTGTTTGAATTTCAATAAAACCTAAATTATCCATTTCAGTTCTAAAGTCCTTCATTATTTTTGAACGAAGTTTTATATTATTATGTATCTTCTCATTTCTTAAATCTAAAAATCTATACTCAAGTCTTAAATCTTCTCTAACATTAACATTTGAATTTATTTCAAATGGGAGTTCATTTTTACATTTTCCAAGAACTATTATATCTTTTGCAATAACTTCAATATCCCCTGTAGGTATTTTATCATTTTTACTACTTCTTTCAACCACTTCTCCCACAACAGATATTGTACATTCTGTATTAATATCTTTTTTTACATCTTCTAAACCAGAATTTTCAGAAATTACAATCTGCGTAATCCCATATTCATCTCTCAAATCAATAAATTGCATTTTTCCTAAATTTCTAATTTTTTGTACAAAACCTGATAACTTAACTTCTGTATTTATATTGTTAATTCTAAGTTCACCACAATTATGTGTTCTATATTGGTTAATCATTTAAAATACCTCTTTTCATTATAATAACAGATATTATATACTAAATTTGCCGAATTTTCAATCTATTATAACTATTTGTATAAAACAAATCTAAACCCCCATGATTCATTTGAAACACTTTCAGAAAAACTAATTTGACTAGTAGCAGGTTTTGATAAATTTATACTTCCACCTTTTAATACTCTTAATTTTTCATTACCATCAATTTCTGTTACTGTATTAGATACATTCGTTCGATTATTATTAATCTCTTGAGCTACATTTCCACTATTTTTTTCAGTTTGATTTTCAGTGTTTTCATTATTTTCTTCAGTTTGAATATAAACCTCTGTTGTCCATTCTTTTAAATTTCCTGACATATCACATATATTATTAATAATATCCTTTTCTGTAGTACCTGTATTATTAAGTTTATCTGTATAATTTCCGTAATCTAAACTAGTAGAATATGATTTTTGAGTATGATTTAACCAGTTTAGAGTAGTATCCCACGCATAACTGCTAACTATCATACTATTAATATCATTATATCCAAACTTGGTACAAAAATTTGTAGACATTTCTGTAGCTTCTTTATAAGAAATATTGTACCATGGTTCAACATTATAAAAACTTGTTGCTACAATTTCTCCATTAAATTCAGCTTTGCTAGCTTCATATTTTGCAATATAAAATCCTTGATAATTTAAAACACTATTAACAAATGCATTAACATTATTTTCAGAATCAATATAATTGCTTTTTTTAGAATTTTTTCTAATCATAATTCCATCTTCTACTGGTACCCACACAAATTCATTTCCATATTGATCTTCAATTGTATAACCAGTATCTATAGTTCCAGACTTATATGAAAAATTTTCTGGAATAAAAGAAGGTTCATTTTTTTTCTTGTCTTCTTTTATATTTGTAACTTCTATTGACTTTTCTATTTTGTTATTATCATCAAAAACAAAAATAAATTTGTATTTACCATTTTTGTTTACTAAATATTCTTTAATATGTTCTTCAGTAGTTGTTTCGTCAGGTAATATAATTTGATAATTTTGATTTATATCTTCTGGAACTTGTATTAAAATTTTTACTTCATCTAAATTTTCTGCTTCATTTTCTAATATAAGTTGTATTTCAGCTTCTTCTTTGTTATCTTCTAAATCAGTTATAGAATTATCTTGGATAACATCTGAATCACTGTCGTTTTTGTCATTTTTATTAAAAGTAATATTAGCAATTGTAACTGTTATTACTGTAATAATTATCAATATAATTATACTAATAATTATAATTAACATTCTTTTATTCATTATTATCACCTCATAAATATAATTAAATCATAATAAAAAATTTTTTTCAATATATTTTTGTTTGCCTTTACATATTATTTTATTATTCTCATTTTTAACTATATTAAAAAAAAAATCCTAAAACATTTAGGATTTCTTGTTAGGCAACTGGATAAACACTAACTTGTTTTTTATCCTTACCTTTTCTTTCAAATTTAACAGTTCCATCTATTAATGCAAATAATGTATCATCACTTCCGATTCCAACATTTACACCAGGATGTACATTTGTTCCTCTTTGTCTTATTAATATATTTCCAGCTTTAACAATTTGTCCATCAGATTTTTTTACTCCTAATCTCTTAGACTCACTGTCTCTTCCGTTCTTAACACTACCTTGACCTTTTTTATGTGCCATGAAAGTCTCACTCCTTTCAACTTTTAATATACATTTAATTTATAAAATAATTATTTTTCTACTTTTTCTGTTTCTTTAACAGCTTTATTTGTAGCACCTTTTATTGAAGTAATTTCTACTTTAGTATACTCTTGTCTATGACCTTGAGTTTTTCTCTCATTCTTTTTTGGTTTGTATTTAAATACAACTATTTTTTTACCTTTACCATGAGAAACTACTTTTCCTTCAACTTTAACACCTGTTACATAAGGATTTCCTATTTGTGTTTTTTTATCATCAGATACAAAAATAACTTTATCAAAATCTACTTTTTTTCCTTCTTCTGCATCTAATTTTTCAAAAAATACTACATCTCCTTCTTTAACTTTGTATTGTCTTCCACATGCTTCAATTATTGCGTACATTTTAAATGCACCTCCTTATTTGTATACTCGCTAACCTCCAACATTGGTATCTAAACTTAATTAGACTTTAAGAACCATCGTTAAGCAGTTTACAGTTAAGTATTTTAACACAAATATATAATAATGTCAACTTTTTTCTAATTATCTTCTCCTCTTTCTTTAAGATTTTTGCTATTTTTTTCTGATAACTCATCATTTTTTATTATTCTATTTAATTTATTTCTATCAACAGTTAATTTTCCAGATTTATTTTGTTTTTTCATTTCAGCATTAGGCTTTCTTAGATTTGTTTCATTATTTTTTCTAGAATTCTCATTAGCAACCCTTTGATTTTCTTGTTTTCTTCTTTCCAATTCCTTTTCCTTTTTTCTTTTTTTAGCTTCTTCTTCACTAATTTCTGAATCATCCTCTAAAGAAATTGTAGATATTTGTTTTTGATCAAATTTTTTTCCTTCTTTTTTCTGATTATTATAAGTTTCCATAATTTTAATCGCTTCTGCTTCAGAAATTAAACCAGATTTAACACAATTTTTTATTTCTTCTTTAAAATCTATTGTATTTTCTTCATCTGCTTTCCCTAAAAGTATATTTTTTGCATCTATAAGAAAATCTTGAAATCCCATATTTTCTCCTTCCATAATAAGATACATTTATTATAATATATCATTTCCATAAAATTATCGTATCAAAAATAGTTCTAAAAATCAAGTAAAACAAAAAAAATATTGAAATTTATTTATTATTAAAATTAATTCATAAAACTAAAAACATATATTGAAAATAAATTCAATATATGTCTTTTGTTAACTCATATAATCTTTTAATCTTTTACTTCTACTTGGATGCCTTAATTTTCTTAAAGCTTTTGCTTCTATTTGTCTTATTCTCTCTCTAGTAACTTGAAACTCTCTTCCAACTTCTTCAAGTGTTCTTGCTTTTCCATCCTCTAAACCAAATCTTAATTTTAATACTTTTGCTTCTCTAGGTGTTAATGTACCCATTACTTCTTCTAATTGTTCTTTTAATAATGTATAAGCTGCAGAATCATGTGGTGCAGGTGATTCATCATCTGGAATAAAATCACCTAAATGACTATCATCTTCTTCACCTATAGGAGTTTCTAATGAAACTGGTTCTTGGGCAATTTTTTGAATTTCCATTACTTTCTCTACAGGAATATCCATTTCTTCAGCAATTTCTTCTGGAGTAGGCTCTCTTCCCATAATTTGTAATAAATGTCTAGATGTTCTAATAAGTTTATTAATAGTTTCTACCATGTGTACTGGTATTCTTATTGTTCTAGCTTGATCAGCAATTGCTCTAGTAATAGCTTGTCTAATCCACCATGTAGCATAAGTACTAAACTTATAACCTTTTTCATAATCAAATTTTTCAACCGCTTTTATTAATCCCATATTTCCTTCTTGAATTAAATCTAAAAACAGCATTCCTCTTCCAACATATTTTTTTGCAATACTTACTACTAACCTTAAATTTGATTCTGCAAGTTTTTGTTTAGCATCTTCATCACCTTCTAAAACACTCTTTGCTAATTCTAATTCTTCATCAAAAGAAAGCAATGGTATTCTACCAATTTCTCTTAAATACATTCTAACAGGATCATCAACGTTTATTCCGTCGAAATTAGTAACATCCATGTCTTCTAATTTTATTTCTTCTACTTCTTTTAAATCATCTATATCGGGCTCCATCATATCATCGTCATCATCACTGTCTGTTAATAAATTTATACCCATTTTTTCAAATTCATCAAATACTTTGTCAATTTCTTCTGGATTAATATCACCAAGTTCAGCTGCTAGTTCACCATAAGTAATTTTTCCATTCTTTTTAGCTTTTTCTACTATTTCCATTATTTTATTATTTTTTTTATCATCTGTTTTTTTACTTTCTTTTTTTTCTAATTTTTTTTCATCATCTAGAGACATTTGAGTGTTTTCATCTTTTTTCATTATTTAAACAACCTCCTATTTTTTTCTAGCCAGTTCTATAATAATATTATTTAATTCTAATTCTAATTTCTCAATTTCTTCATTAGAAATATTTTTGTCACTTAATTTTTCTATTATTTCTAATTTTCTAGAATTCAATTTATCTCTTGAATAACTTCCAATAACATCTTCTAAACATTTTTTTACTGAAGATATTTCATAATCAGACACTATTATTTGACTAAGAGTTGATTGAAATTCTTCATCTTCTATATTTGATAAGATTTTATAAATTTCTTCAGAATTGGTTTCTGCTGCTATATAAATTTCTCTAAAAATTCTTTTATTTATTTCATTTTTAAAATCTTCTTCAAAAATGTTTTCTTTTATAATTTTCCCAGATTCTTCAAAATTATTTATAAGTAAATATAAAATCATATTTTCCCTTTTTCTTATAGAAAAATCTGATTCTATATTATTTTCTTCAATATCTTTTTTTCTAAGAACTGGTTTTGTTTTATTTAATATTTTATCATTAACTGTATTATCATAAACTAATTTATTTACCTCTGCATATAATGCTTCTACTCCAATTTGATTTTGTTCTGATATTTTTTCTATGTATATTTGCCTTTCTATTTTATTATCTTTCATAGCAATTAGTTTTGCTATTTCTTTTAAGAATTTTATTTTATCAGTTGCATTTTCTAAATTGAAATTTTTTTTAAGCATTTTTGATTTAAATTCTATTAAAGAAATAGCATCTTCAACTAGCAAATTAAATCTTCCACTACCATACTTAATTATATATTCGTCTGGATCTTTTGCTCCTTCCATTTGCAAAACTCTTCCATCAATTCCAAGTTTTTGCAATACATCTAAACCTCTCATTATAGCAGTTTGTCCAGCTTCATCAGAGTCATAACTAAGTATAACCTGATCATATTTTCTAAGTAATTTTCCTTGTTCTTCAGTAAGTGCTGTTCCTAATGAAGCACAAACATTTGTAATCCCTCTTTGATGAAGTGAAATGGTATCCATATATCCTTCAACTAATATCATTTTTTTTGGATTATTTTGTTTAGCTAAATTAAGAGCAAATAAATGCATCTTTTTAGAATATATCAGATTTTCGTTAGAATTTATATATTTAGCCACACTCTTATCTTCATCTAACCTTCTTCCACCAAAAGCAACAACTTTTCCCTGTATGTTCATAATTGGAAACATAAGTCGTTTTCTAAATCTATCTATAAATTCACCTTTATCATTTTTATTACATAATCCACTTGCTAAAATTTCTTCATCTTTAAACCCTCTGTTTTTTAAGTTTTTATATAATTCATTAAAATCACCTGAATATCCTATTTTAAATGCTTGAAGAGTTTTATTATCTAATTTACGTTCTTTAACATATTCCTGTGCTTTTTTAGCAATTGGGTTATATAATCTATCATGGAAAAAAAGTGTAGCTTCTGCATTGATTTGATACATTCTGTCCTTCATATATTGATTTTTATCATTTTTATTATCTAATATTGGGAGATTAATTTTGGCTCTTTCAGCTAAAAATTCTATTGATTCTTTAAATGTTAATCCTTCAATTTTGCTTATAAAAGAAAAAACATCACCACCTGCTCCGCATCCAAAGCAATGAAAATATTGTCTATCTGGAGAAACGGACATAGAAGGTGACTTCTCTGAATGAAATGGACATATACAAAAATAATTTCTACCCTTCTTAAGTAATGTAACATATTGAGATATAACATCTACAATATCATTTGCTGCTCTAACTTCTTCTTTTAACTCATCACTATATTGAACCATTTAATCAAACCTTTCATATATAATATTCGACAAACACTTTCCAAATCCCTCTTTTTATTATTAAAAGTATCAATAAGTAAATCTATTTTTTACATAATAACTACATATTATTTTTAACAACAAAAAGGACGAATTTTTAATTCGTCCTTCGTAATTTTATTTAACTATTTGTTGTTACAAATTTTTTCATAATCTTTGGTGCGTTTGTATCAGTCTCATCATTAATACTTGAAATACCATGTAATTCATATGAATTATTAATAGTATTTTCAACAGCAGCCTCTACTTCTTCTTTTTCTCTACTTTCAACTAATACTAATTCGCTTACTAAAATTTGCTTTGCATTTAAAAGCATTTTCTTTTCTCCTGTTGATAATCCTTTATCCTTTTGTTTAAAGCTAAGATTTCTAACAATATCCGCAACATCATAGATATCTCCTGTTTTTAATTTATCCATATTGTCCCTATATCTTTTGTTCCAATTCATAGACATTTCTGTGCTATCTTGTTCTAATACTTTCATTACTTTTCCTGCAGATTCTTTGTCAATTATTGGTCTAACACCTATTTCCTCAGCCTTAGCTGTTGGAACCATTACTTTAACTTCTCCAGGCATTTTTATAATGTAATAAGATTGAACTTCATCAAGAAAAGTTTTATCTTCAATTGAAACAATTTTTCCAGCACCATGCATTGGATATACGACTTCATCTCCTATTTTAAACATTACATCGTCACTCCTTCCAAGTATTTTTTACACATAAGTATTATACACCAAAAATTGGAAAAAGTCAAAGTATTTTTTTTTTATTTTTATAATATCGAAGTTGTTTAATTAACAAAATTTTAAATATTACATTTTTCTATTATATCATAAATTTTTATTAATGAAGATAATTTTTTATACTCTTTTATATCTATGTACCACATATATATTAAAACTAAAAATAATGTAATATTTTTAAATTTTATAATAAGGATTCCATAAATAAATGTAAATATACATAAAAATAATTTTGTAATTTTATATGAATATAAATTACTTCTTTTATTATCATAAAAAATTTTAAAAATCTCTTTTAAAATTTTCCCTCCATCTAAAGGGTTCATTGGCAATAAATTAAATATTCCTAATATTAAATTAGAGTATATTATTTCTTCACTAAAATTAAATTTAAACATGAAAAAAATATAAGAAATAAAAAAATTCATTATTGGACCAGATAAATAAATAATTATATTTTTTAGAATTTGATTATTACTTTTTACATGTTCTTGAAATTCAATATAAGTTCCAAATGGTAAAAATTTAAAATTTTTAATCTTATATCCAAATAAAAAACCTACAATTATATGTGCCAATTCATGCAATATAATTGATATAGAAAAAATAATTATTCTCAAAAGATCCTCCTAAAACTTAATTATATCGCAAGGATTAATATATTCGTCATTATATATAATTTCAAAATGCAAATGAGGGCCTGTACTATTTCCAGTATTTCCAACTTCTGCTATTTCTTGTCCTACTTGTATTTCGTCACCTTCTTTAACAAAAATATTATTGCAATGTGCATATAAAGTAGTAATTTCATTATTTTTTATTTTTAAATGCTTTCCATAATCCCCTTTTTCAGATACTTGAATCACTTTTCCAGAAATAGCTGATTTTATTTTTGTCCCCTTAATAGCTGATATATCTGTACCTGTATGAAATCCTGAAATATTTTTATTTTCTGATTCTCTATTTCCAAAAAAAGAAGTTATAGTACCTTCTATAGGTTTTTCAAAACTATAACTTTCTTTTATGACATCTATTTTACTAACTGTATTTTTTGAATTATTTGATTCAACTATATTATTAGATATGTTTTTTTGTTCAGTACTATTACTTGTATTTTCTATATTTATTCCACTATTATCATCTTGAAAAAAATCATTGATTTTATCTGTTATATTAACACTAAAAAATACATTTACACATTCCATAAATTCTGAACTAAATATAAAATTTCTATTTTTATATATAACCAAACATACTGCTAAATTAATTAATACTAATAATTGAAATAAAAATTTATATATTGAAAAATATTTTTTCTTTTCTGAATCAGAAATAATTCCATTTTTTCTTGAATATATTTCTTTTGCTCTTCTTGCACTATCAAAATCATCTACAATTCTTTCCATTTTAATCAATCCTTTCGAAGAATTTATATTAAAATATATTCAAAAAAAAATTTTTTATAACAAACTAATAATAAAACATATAACTAAAACTATATTTAAAACTTTGGAAATCTTATATCTTTTTTCAATTTTTTTACTTTTTCTTTTTGAACTTGTAGTTTCAATTTCCTTAATATAATTATTAATAACATATTCAGCTTCTGAAACCACACTTTTTTTTCTATTATTAGTATTATTTATTTCTTTATCTTTTCTAAAATTACTACATCTTTCAAAATCTATATTAGGCTTTAAAATCACGATAGCTTCTTGAACCACATTTGATGCCATTCCCTTTAATACTATAATATTTTTTAGTTTATTATTAACCATAAAAACCTCCCTAAGTTTTATTTTATATAATTTTTTCCATAATACTAATTAGTTATACCTATTTTTTCTTTTTTCATTTTTTTTATATTATTGCATAAACTATAACAGGTGATGCCAATGAACTCAAAAGGTTTAGATTTTAAACATAAAGAAGTAATTAATATAAAAAACGCCCAAAAACTTGGATTCGTTCAAGATGTTACTGCAGATTTAGAAACAGGTAATATTACTTCTATAATTGTTCCTGGAAATTCAAAATTTTTAAGTTTTTTTCTATCTCAAGATGAAATTTCAATTCCATGGTCAGCAATAAAATGCATAGGAGATGAAATAATTTTAGTGGAAATTTAATATTTCCACCAAAATTATTTCATTTCTTACTAAGTAAGAATGTTCTCTGTAGATAGATTGTTATTTATATAATCTTTTTATGTGATCTATTGCATTCTTTTCAATTCTAGAGACTTGAGCCTGAGAAATTCCAATCTCCTCGGCAACTTCCATTTGTGTTTTTGCACAAAAAAATCTTTTATCTATTATTAGTTTTTCTTTATCAGTTAATTTTTTTATCGCCTCAGAAATAGTTAAATTATCTACCCATTTATCTGCAGTATTTTTACTATCTTTTATTTGATCCATAATATAAATACTTTCTTGTCCATCATTGTATACTGGTTCTTGAAGAGATACAGGATCCTGAATTGCATCTAAACTTATAACTATATCTTCTTTTTCTACATCTAAAATTTTTGCTAATTCTTCTATAGTGGCTTCTCGACCTTTTTCTTTAAGAAATTTTTCCTTTTCTTGAAAAACTCTATATGCTAAGTCTCTAATAGATCTACTAACTCTTACCATATTATTATCTCTTAAATATCTTCTTATTTCACCAATTATCATTGGTACACCGATAAGTACTAAACTGAACATCTTGACTTATATCAAAATTATCTATTGCTTTTATCAAACCCACACATCCTATTTGAAATAAATCATCTGGATTTTCACCTCTTCCACCAAATCTTTGAACAACAGATAATACTAATCTTAAATTTCCTTTAATGAACTTTTCCCTTGCATCAATATCTCCATCTTTTATCTTTATTAAAAGTTCGCGTTTTTCTTCGTTTGATAGCATAGGTAATTTACTGGTATTTACACCACATATCTCTACCTTGTTTATCAAAATAAAAACCTCCATTTACAAATAATGTTAATAACATTATTTCCAAATGGAGATTTTTTATTCTTTTTTAATATTCATTATTTTTTTATTATAATATATTAAAAAGATTCCTACAAATACGAAAAATACACTTATATATTGAGTTGAAGATAAATATCCATTCCAAGAATCTCTTAAAAACTCTAAAATAAATTTACTAATACCACATAATAAAAATACTTTTTGAATAATCAATAAATTACTTTTATTCTTCTTGTATATAGTAACAATATATATAAAAATTAATAAATTTATAAAAGATTCAATAAATTGTATTGGAAAAAGATTTACGTTTAATGGAGCTTCTGATGCAAATTTGTATATTATACTCCCTACTCCGGAATATTTTATTCCATAACAACAACCACCAAACAAACAACCTAATTTAGAAATAGAATATAATAATGGTAATATAGGAATATATATATTTGATAATTTTTTTATAGATATTTTATATAACTTGGAAAAAATTATTAAAAATATTATAGCTCCAATAACCCCTCCATATGCAGAAAATCCAGCATAATAAAAACCAACATTTTCTTTCACTTGAAGAATATTTAATATTTTTGCTCCAGTAATCATTCCAATCATTTCATAAGTTAATGAACATATTATAATATTTTTATCTAATTCTTGAATTTTTCCAAATCTGAAAATTATTATACAATTGATTATAAGTGCCAGTATCATAAAAATACTATAAATTGGTATATTCTCAAAGTTAATAATCATAAACATTATGTATAATCCAATTTAAAATTATTAAATCAAATGATTGGATTATTTCCCTTTCTATAACTTTAAATTTCTAAAATCCTTATATTAATAACAAAATAAAATTTACTGAAAATAAAATTATTAAAAGCCAATAATTAAATTTAACTATTTTTGAATCATTATATTTCATCTTTGCATCAACCATTATCAGAATCGAAACCATTATACAAATTATATAAGAATCTTTATAATATTTTTTAAAAAATATTTCTATTAAATTCGGAACTAAAACTAATATTCCAAATGATAGAAATATTTGAATTAATCCATTACTATATTTCTTTTTCATTTTTTATCTTCCACAATTCTATTTGAAATATTTGTATTATTTGTTGAATTTTCTATATTATTACTAGAATTTAAATCATTAACTTTATCATCGTTATAATCAGTATTATTTATTTCTTCTACATTTTCAATAATTTGGTTTTCTTCATTTCCTTTTATTTTCTCTCTAGTATTAGCTAATCCAATTAAATCTTTTATTGTTGTAATAAGCATAAATAATACTAGAATTACTGAAATTACAATTATTAGAATTGTTTTATCCTTGTTCATAATATCCTCCATTTATACCAAAATTCACTTTTAGTATAACTTTATTTGTATTTTATTTCAATATATTTTATATAAATTTAATATAACGTAAAATTTTAACCAAATATATATTTTGGTATTCACAATAACAATTCAAAATATATTAACAATTTATTTTTTTGTTATTTATTATTATTAAATATAATTTTATGCAATTAATATTTTCGGGCGCCCAATGAGCGCCCCTACAATTATTAAAAATTATTTGAAAAGATGATTATATAAAATCTAAAAATATAGACAATAAAAAAATGGCGCTCATTGGGCGCCCGAAAAAAAAAAGAGCACTAAAGCTCTTTTTGATATATTTAAAAAAAGAAAAAAAATATTTTTTTGAAATAAATAATTAATTATAGAAAAAATAAAATAGACTAGAAAAAAATAAAATTATTAAATATATCATTATAATTATAAATTATTATTTCTTATAATTCCAATATCAAAAAGTTTATTAAAAATTTACTCTACTCTTTTATTATTTATTATAAATTAACTTTAAATAAAAAAATATATTATTTTTCCTTAATTATTCCTAAATCATTGCAAATTCATAATAAAATTTATTTTTTTGAAACTTTACAAAATTTTGTTCATTTGATAAAATAAAAAAAAATTAAAAAAGGATTTTTTATGAGATATAAATTTGAAATAAACCAAAGATTGCCTAGTTTAAATGAATATACAAAAGCTTGTAGAGCTAATAAATTTATTGGAGCAAAAATGAAAGAAGATACAGAAAATTATATTTGGGCTGATATTAAACAACAATTAAAAAACTCTAAAATAAGTCATGCTGTAAAAATAAATTTTACATGGATTGAAGAAAATAAAAAAAGAGATTTAGACAATATATGTTTTGCAAAAAAATTTATTTTAGATGCTCTTGTTAAGGCTAATGTTTTAAAAAATGATACCCAAAATTATGTAATAGGATTTACTGATACATTTCTATATGATAAAAAAAGCAAAGTTATAGTTGAAATAGAAGAAATTTAAAAATCAGTCAAAAATTTTGACTGATTTTTATTTATATCATATTACTTCAAAATCTTCCGAATTTCTAAATATCAAAGCATTATCTCTATACATATTTTTGCAATCATCTTTAGAAAATTTTAATTGTAAATTATATTTTTCAAAATTTTTAATCTCCACTTTTGAAATTAGAACTTTTTTTACTATAGGAAGTCCATTCCTAGTTATTCCTGTATATACACCATTATAAACCTCACTATCAAACATATATGGAATATTAACCATTATTTGAACTTTATTTTTTATAATTTTATGATTAGTATTTAATTCAAAATATGTAATTGTTTTCTCTGATATCATTTCACCTTCATAATAATCTATATATTTCTTTTTCTCTTTCTCTTTTATTATACCATTAAAAAATCTTACATTATATTTTGATACTTCTTTTTCAATTTGTAAAATTGAAAAAATGACTTTATTAGCCGAATAATAATACATATATAATTCATTTTTTCCAAATGGATTTTTTTCAGATGCAATTTTATCTTCTGTATATTCACATAATTGACTTATTCTAATATTTAATGTATTGCATAAATCTAATAATGTATAAAAATCAGGTAAAATTTCATTATTTTCATATTTACAAATCGTAACTTTAGATTTACAAATTTTTTCTCCTACTTGTTTTAATGTCATATTATTTATCTTTCTATATTCTTTCAACGTTTCTCCTAATGTATTTTTGTTTATTTGGTACATATATTTCCCCCTTAAATTTTTTTAATACATATTTATTTTAACATGTTGGTTTACATAATTCAATTGATTGGCATTTTTTTCGTATTACAAAATTCGACATTATTCGACATTTAAAAGTTCAAATATATTACTTTCCTATTATATAAAAAAAGTATGCTTCTTTAAAGCATACTTTTGGCGACCTGGAACGGGCTCGAACCGTCGACCTCCGCCGTGACAGGGCGGCATTCTAACCAACTGAACTACCAGGCCATATAATGGTGGTCGCTATAGGGCTCGAACCTATGACCTCCTGCTTGTAAGGCAGATGCTCTCCCAGCTGAGCTAAGCGACCAATTTTAATATTAAAATCGATGTTGCAATTATATAATATCTATTACCATTTGTCAATTACTATATTCACATTTTTTTAATACTATAATAAATCTTTCACTAGTTATAGTCAACTAATGAAAGATTTTATTATTATTTTTAATGTACACATCTTTTACGTACCATATGTGCATTATTTTTTTTTATATATTTACTTTTTTTACTACTTTTATATAATAATTAATTCATATTCTTTTGTTCCATACCCCAAATTATTTGCATAATCAATAGTATGTGTACCATGTCTTGAATTCACTCTTTCTAAAAAATGCTCTTTACCTTGATCATTTGATTTCTTTACTAAATCTATACATGCTTGATCTATTGCAATTGGATCTAATGAAGATAAAATACCAATATCTTCCATACAAGGATCTTCTGCAACAGCACAACAATCACAATCAACACTCATATTTGCCATAATATTTATAAAAGCAATATTTCCTTTAAAAAATTTTACAACTGAACCTGCTGATTCCGCCATAGACTCTAAAAAATCATCTTGTTTTGGTAGATTGTCCCATAATGTATATTGATCTTTATTTGTTCCTGCAGAATGAATCCATGCCTTACCAGCACTAGAAGCACATCCAATTGAAAGCTGTTTTAGTGCTCCACCAAATCCTCCCATAGGATGACCTTTAAAATGTGAAAGTACAAGCATAGAATCATAATTTTTTATATTTTTTCCCAAAAAATTTTCTTTTAAATGTTTACCATTTTCTATAGGAATACTTATATCAGGACCTTCTTTATCCATTAAATCTACATTAAAATATTTATTCCAACTATGACGCTCAATAGTCTTTAAATGTTTCTCACTTGTATTTCTTTCTCCATCATAAGCTGTATTACATTCAACAATAGTTCCATTAACAAAATCAACTATTGGTTTCATAAATTCTGGGCGAAGATAATTTTGATTTCCTTCCTCTCCAGAATGTACTTTAACTGCTATTCTTCCTGGTAATTGAACTCCAAGCATTTTATACATTTTTACAACATTTTCAGGAGTTATCTCCCTGCAAAAATAAACTTTAGATTTTTCCATTTCAATCTCCTTTTTAATCTATTTTTATATTATCTATTACAATTTTATATGTATATTTTCTTATAAAAATATAATGTCCTATACATATTTAGTTATTCATATAAATTGAAAAATATTTTTTAAATTTATTATTTTTAAAATTTCTTGCTATATAATTTAGCATATCAAATTTTATAAAATTTGATATTATAATATTATTCACTAATTTTAGCATAAAGGAATTTTTTTGTAAAGTATTCATTCTCACTATTTTTTTTATTAAAGTAAATAATTTTTTAAATTAGAATTTAAAAATATAAAGACACTACTATTAAATATAAAAGTAATGCCTTTTTGGAATTTTAATTTTTTTCATTCTTTTTTCTAACTAGATTTCCAAATATTATATTAAATATTTTTTGAATCAATATCACTTTGAGAATTCATATCATCTGCAGATTTCATAGTTTTATTAGACCCAAATTTTATCCTAAAATTATCAATTTCTTGAATAACTTGAGCAATAAAAGCAAATGACTCTGGATAAGCAGGTAGCTGAATTATAATCCGTTCGCTGTTACAGTCAACTTTAAAATCCAGTAATTTTTCATATTCTTTAATTTTTTGCAAAAGTACTGCAAAAATCTCATTAAATTTTTTCACTTCTTTAGATGAAAAAGAAATTATATATTCATCTTCCACTATTCTCATAAAAAATACCTCTTTATAATTTACTGGTGGATTTTTGATTTTATTAATAGCATTTCCTTTGAGTCTATTCGCATAACATTGAGATATATTTAATTTCTCACCGATTGCCTTCTCTTTATAATTTGCCATAAAATATAGAAACACTATTCTTTCTTTTCCTTTTAAACAATTTAAAACGATACTAACTACTTTACTGAATTCTTCGTCGTTTATAATCTTCTCAACAAAGTTGGATTCAGGATCTGCAATCATATCTCCTAAAGTAATTTTATTACCATCCATATCTTCTAAAATAGGTTCATCCATAGAAATATCTTGCCCATATTTTTTTACTTTTCTATAATGCATAAAGATTTCATTATTTATACACCGAGAAGCATATGTAGCAAAAGTTGCTTTTTTGGTTTCATCAAAAGTACTAGCAGCTTTTAATAAACCAATTGTACCAATAGAAACTATATCTTCATAATCAGAAGAATTTGAATTTACACCCATTTTATGTACCCAATACCGAACTAGTTTCTGATTTTCTAAAATAAGCTTATCCTTATCACTATTACGGTTCATACTCATATCGCCAATCCTTTCTGAAATAATATAAGGTTAAAGTGTTCAAAAAATTAAAATACCCCCTTTAACTATAAAACTATATTAAATATATATCATAATTTTACTATACTTTCAATTATTTCTAAAAATTTAATAAAAAATTTGTGTTATTAATATTTAATTATGATACATTTTACTATTGTACATCATCTAGTTCGCAATCATCTTCACCAAAAACTTCTCTACCTGTTATTCTTTTTTTGTCTCTTTCATCTTCTGCCATTTTTGAAATTTTTTCTTTAACTTCAAAAGAATTTTTTATATCTACTATATCAAATTCTGGAGTTGTCTTATCTGCAGAACAACAATGAATTGTTCCTAATCCAAATATTCTTTGAAAAAATGAACGTTTTAATGTTACATCCATAATTCTATATAATTTAATTTCTTCTTGCTTTGTAGATATGAAACCTGTATCTATCAATATTTTATCCTCTAAAAGAGTGTATTTTGTAAATGATAATGGCAATCCAAATATTGGTCTTTTCCTATCTTCCCATATAATTTTTAAATTTTCCATATATTTCTATCAAGCAAATAAGCTTGAATTTTCCCTCCCTTTTTTATTATATTTTTTATTACATTATTATAACATTAAAACTTTATTTTTTATATAAAATAAAAAATTTTTACATCACTTTTCTATAGTTAACACCAAATGGAGCACATGCTAAATACAAGATAGAGAAATCTACATTCAAATATATATATCTTTTTTGTCATATTTTTCTGGTTCAAGCCCCAATCTGGTACTCATATAACTTATTAAAGATATAGAAATAATAGCTAAAAAGATACCTATTACAATAGTTGCATTAGCAGTATTTGTTATTGTTAAAAGATATGATCCCAGAAACCCTATTCCCATTCTAAATACATTTTTACTAATTGCATTTATTGCATAAATTTTTGTTATAATTTGATTATTTGTAAAATTGCCCATATATCTTAAAGACAAAACATCATTTATACCTTTCATGAAATTTATTACTATATTTGTAATTAGTATTACAAGAATAATAATCGCAGGAGATAATTTGGTAATTCCTATTAATCCCATAATTAAAATCATAATTGTTGTAGATTGCAGAATTCTAGATAATGATTTATTTCTAAATCTTCTATGAAAATTTAATTGATATTTTGAACCCATACCAGATGCAATATCTACAATTGCTGTAATAATTGCAATTAACTGTTCTGATGTTCCAATATTTTCTAAAAGACTTGTTCTATATGTACTAATTAAAGTAAATACTCCCCATATAATTCCAGAATATAATAGTAAGCTTCTTAATCTATTTGATCCAAATACAAAATTAAATCCGTCTTTAACATCTCTAACATAACTTAAAAAACTTATTTTATTTTCATTTTTATTTTCTTCTACATCTTGAAATGAAAACGACATTATTGTTGAAATTAGTGCTATAAAAAACGCAAATATTACCGGTATATAAGGATTTATAACATACAAAAATCCAGCAATTATTGATGTTACAGCATTTATATAATAATAATTTTTTAATCCTATTCCCTCTAATTTAGAAAAAAATTCACTTTTTCGTGTAGAATTTGGTATAGATTGATTAAGTAATGTAGTATCAGATATATCTTTAAGAGAAAAGCATAATGCACTTACAAATTCTGCAAATATTATCATATTAAAATTAGTTGAAAAAATTATAATTAATATAGATATACAATTAAAAAAATTTCCTAAAATTGTACATGTTCTTGCACCTAATTTATTTATAGTTACAGTTGCTGGAATTTGTAACAATATCATAAATAAAGCATAAAAAGAAGATTTTAAAACTACATCTGCAGCGCTAATATTTTTTACTTGAGTTAAGAATAAAAATTCAATTGCATAGTAAAAAATAATATCTAGTGATATCATTCTATACAAAGAATATATTTTCATATTTTTTTTATATTTTGAACGTTTATCATCTTTTTCCATATATTAGTTTGCTAGATTTTTCTAACCATTCCTCCTCTTTTGTATTTAAAATTCACTATATAATATTTTTTTATCATAATTAGACTTTTATTGCAAGAAAAAAAATTTTAATTTACTATTATTTTTCTTTTGAAAATTGTTTTACATTTTTATAAATGCTTTATATTATAGGAAATTAGAAAGTTTTCCTATAATATAAAAAAAGCGTCTCCCCTTAGACGCTAATTATACCGCAAAAAAGGGGAAACACTATAGGGATATTATGCGCCACGGAAACGCAGGTAACCTACGCCTTCATCGGTGCACTTAACTGTCTCAAACCATCTCTCAAGGTGCCTCGCCACCTGTGCAGATGAAAAGGTTTTATTTCCACTTGCCATAAAGTTTCTGTTAAACAAAGACGTTATGTCTGCTTCTTTACCTTTCTCTTCTGCCTCCAGCAAAGCTTCCATAAAAAACATTGCCAGTATGCACTCCCACTCGCAATGGCCTGTCCCTCTAAAACAGCTCATTAAGTTCCAAGCATTTATACTCGGATTGGAGATACATTCCTGCGTATTACTCAAGAGAATTTTTGGACAAGTCTGCGTGACTTCCCAACCATAATCTCTAGTTGAGAGGGTAAACCCAATCATCATCGAATCGCTTTTGTAGCGTTCTTTAAGTGAGGGTACAACCTCCCTTATGGGAACAGTATTCTGGGACCGAGTGGCAGTTTCTGCCTCTTCGACACTAACTTTTTCCATTACAGGAACAGTGTTCTTAGTTGCATGTCCGGCATTTCCGCTAAACCTGCGTCCGAAAAAATTTTTAAACATAGAGCAAAACTCCCTTTCAAAATAAATATTATTCCACTCATGGCGGAACCTAATTTTATTATACCACTTTTATCCACACTTTTCAAGTTTTATGTAAATTTCATCTATTTTTATTTTTCAACTGCACCTAATATTCACTTTTTCATCTCTATAAATTGCTAACAAAAATATTCCAAAATAATTGACAAATATAAAAAATGCATATATAATAAAGATAGAAAGTAAGTAGCCACAGACAATGTGCGTTACCTAAAATATTTTGGTAAACACCACATAGCTTCAGCCAAGCTTAGTGTGGTGTTTTTTTATATCTACATTTTAATTATATATCTGTTTTCTCAACTAACAAATATGAACCATCTTCTTGTATTTCCCACTCAAATCCTGCGTCATTAATAGCTCTAGTCATATAATATATTTCTTCTGCATTATTTAATGTACTGTTAAGATGGTCTTTAGAAATCCTTACCATATTTTTATACATTACTATTACTATAAGTATTAAAACTAATAATACTATCACTACTCCAGATCGTAATAACATTTTACTTTTATGTTCATTTTTTTCATTTAATTCGAGTAAATTTTCTTCGGATTTTCTACCATAATTATTCATTTCAATCATCTCCCCACTTAATAATTCATTTACACTTATTTCTAGTTCTTTACACAAATCAAGCATAATACTTGAATCAGGCATTGACCTTCCGTTTTCCCATTTTGATATAGCTCTGTCTGTTATATTTAATTTTTCAGCTAATTGAAATTGAGTTAAATTTTTATTCTTTCTACGTTCTGCTATAAATTTTCCTATTTTAATCTGATCCATTTATCTTTTGCCTCCTTTAAAACAAGTATAAAATATTATTATTAAAAAGTCTACATACTGTTGGTTGAGTAATAAAAAAATTCACTTATTCATATAAATTGTAATACATTTAAACGGTCGATTAGAGCTTGATCATCTCCTAAATCTGATGTAGTAATCAACACCAAATTATTTGCATTTTTTAGTGCAACCTCAATAGATTCAGTTAATCTGCTTCTTATTTCAGGGTTAACAACGAGTCTATCAACTATTATTCTATATTATGCTTTTTATCAATTGAGATTTCATCAGATAGTTCTACTACTTCCCCATCAATTCTAACACGTACAAATCCTTGTTTTTGGAAATTTTGAAGTAGTTTAGTATATTCACCTTTACGAGCCTTTACAACAGAAGCTAATACTTGAATTTTTGCCCCTTTGATTACTATCTTATCATTCATTTATATACCTTCCTTCTTCCTTGTTTTCTAAAGTTTCTCTACTGTTCATTGTTAGATTGTAGTTTCCTTTTATAGTATTTCTATTTCCTGAATAAAAAACCATAACCGCTATTCTGATAGCGATTATGGTTTTTTAGCTACATTACTTATAATTTTCTCCTTGCTGCACAACGAACATAATCCTCCTCATCTTCTGCAAGCTTTGACAAGATCTCCACTGGTGTATTCGAATGTTCTGCCACTGCACGACGGACACTATAATCTTCGTCTTCCGCAAGCTTTGACAGAATTTCTGCTGTCGCATTTGGATTTCCTGCTACTGCATAACAAACACTCCAAACCTGGTCTTCTGCAAGCTTTGACAAGATTTCTGCTGTTGCATTTGGATTTCTTGCTACTGCACAACAAACACTATAATATTTGTCTTCTGCAAGCTTAGTCAAGATTTCCGCTGTTGCATTTGGATTTCCTGCCACTGCATAACGAACATTATCATACTTGTCTTCTGCAAGCTTAGTCAAGATTTCCGCTGTTGCATTTGGATTTCCCGCCACCGCATAACGAACACTCCAATCCTCATCTTTTGCAAGCTTAGCCAGAATTTCCTCTGTCGCATTTGGATTTACTGCCACCATACGCCGAATACTCCCAGTTTCAGCTTTTTCAAGCTTTGACAAGATTTCCGCTGTTGCATTTGGATTTCCTGCCATTGCGTGGCGAACACGATCATCTTCATCTTCTGCAAGACTTGACAAGATTTCCGCTGTCGCATTTGTATCTCTTGCAATGACAACCCGAGTATTTACTTTAAGCTTGATTAAATCTTTTATCATACGTATAACCTCCATCAATAAATTAATTTACTGGTTTTGCTAGTGACTGACCTGAAAAAGTAAATATTATTTTTCTTTTTCTCACTAACTCCTACTATATAAATTGGCTATTAGCCATATACCACATTATATCACTTGATCTTGTATTTTTCAATATTGTTATCATATATTCAGTAATAACGAATAAAAAAATTTTTTTAAGAAAATTACTATTTTTCTAAATAAATTGTAACAATAAAATTTAAGAAATTCAATATTTCTACTTATTTTCCACTAACCACTTATAAACTTCATCTTCTGTAAGTTTTCCTTTTTTCATTTGATTTATCTTTTCTTTTGCCTCTTTTTTCCATTTATCAAAGTCATTTTGGATATGTTTACTATCTTTGTTTCTTTGTGCTATCATAAATTTTTGTCTGTAAATTCTTCTATTAAAAAAGTGAAAACAAAAAAAGACTTAAACAGAAATTCTGTAAGCCTTGATTTTCCTTGGTGGCTTCAAGTGGAATTCGGCACAGCCCGCGTCGGAAAAAACGGCATTCAACTATTTGAAAAAAGCTTTTAGCTTTTTTCAAAAGTTTCCTAGCCTTCACAAGCTCGCTTTATCTGCCACTGGCAGCGCTCGCTTATTCAGCTTTTTCGATTCCACTCATCTCTACATCATCTAAAAAACGATACTAAAAAGTATCGCTTCTTCCTTGGTGGCTTCAAGTGGAATCGAACCACTGACACGGGGATTTTCAGTTTCTCAGTTTACTTGATATTTGGAATTATATAATGTTAATTAAGATTACCTAAACCACTTATATTTCAAGTAGTTTAAAAGATAATTTATCAAAAATATTTAAAAATAAACAAGTATAAAAATGACACTTTTTATAGAAATTTTTTAGATATTTTTTAGATGTTTTTAGATTTACTATTGATAAAATTTTATTATTTCTATAACAGTTATTTTATTTTATGGAGGTTTATTGTTATGAGTAACAAAGAATTAAAAAAAGAAATTACAGATGAAAAAACAGGAATAACTTATACTTTGGTAGGAGATTACTATTTACCAAATTTAGTATTAGAACAAGAAGAAAAAATTAGATTAAATAAATATGGAAGAATGAGATTAAATTATTTAAAGGAACATAAAAAAGTTGAATTTTCAATAATGTTTATGAATATGACTTTGAATAAACACTTAAAAGAAATACAAGAAACTGCTCAAAAAAGAGTAAATGAATTAGTAGAACAATTAAAAGCAAAAAGTGATTTAACAGAAGATATGAAAAATACAGATCCTTTATATTGGGTTGGAACAATGAATGCAATAAAAGGACAAGCAGAAGAAATTGTACTAAAAGAATTGATTTTTGTATAACAACAAATTACTTTACTTTTAAAATAAAATGCCTTAAAAACGATTTTGAGGCTTAACTGAATAAAGAAAATAGATAACTACTTATAGTTTAAAGCTATAGGTAGTTTTTTTGTTTTCAAAAAGAGAAATGCAACACCTCTTAAAAAGTGTTTGGTGTGATGAGCCGATGCTATAAAGTTTATCCGTACTTGTATAAGTAGTCTAATTATACAAAATGCGTGAGTGAGATTTTAGAACACAGACTCACAATAATAAAAGAGTATTCGGTGGCATATTTAATGTGGATTTGTAATTGTAAAAAGTTTGGGTAAATATGAACAAAGATACAGTATTAGTATCAGCAATTATAGTAGCAAAAAGGCTACTTACTAGACTACCTATGAAAACGAGGCGAATGACCGATGGTTTCAGCTTGTATAGGTGTAATAATTCTCTTATATGCATAAGGGGATATTACACCTATTTCTACTTCAGCTCATTCCCTCTGGTTTCTATATAGATTTGCCATAAAGCGTGGAAGTTTGAAACCGAGCAAGGTTTCATAAAGAGTAAGAAAAAGATTATTTTTTCTTGCTCTTTCTTTGCAATAATGAATGTTATTGCAAACCTAACAAATGACAAGTTCATTTGTTAGGAAAAAATCAAAAATGCAAATAGCAATTTTTGATTTTGGGTTGTAGGGTTGGTAAACCCTGCCACACAGATAAACTTTGTTTGTCTAGTGTGTTAGACAAGTAAACTTATTTTGAGAAAGGAGCGCCAAAAGAAAATGAGTTATGCTATCGTAAGAAATGAAAAATTAACAAGAGCAGAAATAAATGGAAAATGTACTCACAATGACAGAAAAGCAAAAAATCATACTAATAAAGATATTGACCCCACTAGAACACATTTGAATTATTATATAAAGAAAAATGAATTTACCTATACAAAAGAATTTGATAAATATTTAAAAGAAAATCATATAGAAGGACATCTTCGAAGTAATAGCATAGTAATGTGTCAAATGATATTTACTTCTGATCAAGGTTTCTTTGATAGAATTGGAGAAGATGAAACAAAAAGATATTTTGCTGAATGTTATAAATTTATTTGTAATTATAAAAATCTTGGAGAAAAGAATATAATTGCAGCAGCAGTACATTTAGATGAAGGAGCACCACATTTACATTTAATGTTTGTTCCTGTTGTTCATACAAAAGATAAAGATGGAAAAGAAGTTGAAAAAATATGTGCAAGAGATTTTTGGAAAGGTCGAGATAGTTATAGAAAACTGCAAGATGCTTATTTTAATCATGTTAAGTCAAAGGGTTTTGATTTAGAAAGAGGTATGTTTATTGAAGAAACTGGAAGAAAGCATTATACCATTGAAGAATATAAGAAAATCACAAATTATGATAATACCAAAAAAGTTTTAAATGAAATCAAACTTGAATTACCAGATGTTCCAGATATAAATGATATTAGTAAATTTTCATTAAAGAGAGATGAAAAGATATTAGAAGAAATTATAAAGCCTAAAGAT
>CANRKJ010000006.1 GCA_947631185.1 uncultured Clostridia bacterium
AAAGAAAAATTATCAAGAATATACAAAAATCCTACTGATAATCATTATTATGAGAAGTTTGATGATGGTAAAGAAAAAGATATTACAGAACAAATTCCATATGAATTACCTGCAAATTGGTGTTGGTCCAGAATAGGAGTTCTTGAGGAAATAAATTTAGGATTTACTTACAGACCACACTATACAGAAAAAGGTATATATTTTCTGTCTGTTAAAGACATATCAGGTGGTAAAATTGATTTTTCAAAAGCTCAAAAAGTTAGTGAAGAAACATATAAAAATGCTGCTTATGGAAGTAAACCTCAAAAAGGTGATATTCTATTTGGAAGAGTCGGCACAATAGGAAAACCACAGATAATTAATGATGAAACACCTTTCTGTATTTTTGTCAGTTTAGGATTTTTTAGAGACCACTTAAATCTAATAAATAAAAAATATATTTGTTCTTGGATGGAATCTAACCTATTCAATGAACAAGTACAACTAAATGTTAAAGGAACAGCTCAAATAAACTTAAATACAGGTTGGTTAAAAGGCTTTTATATACCTGTTCCTCCTTTAAAAGAACAGAATAAAATATCTTTAAAAATTGAAGCCTTAAATAAACAAATTGAATTTATAAATATTAGTTATAGTAAAGTTAATAAATTAAGGGATTTATTAAAAAACAAAATAATTGATATGTCTATTAAAGGACAATTGACCAAACAATTATCTACTGATGAACCTTCATCAAAACTAATTGAAAAGATTGTAGATAAAAAACATAAATTGATGGCAGAAGGTAAAATAAAGAAAGAAAATCTTTCAATTATTTATAAAGACTCTGATAATCAATTTTATGAGAAGTTTGATGATGGTAAAATAGTAAATGTTACTAAAGAAATTCCTTTTGACATACCGAATAATTGGATATGGACTAAATATAAAAATATATGCATTATTTCTTCTGCTAGAAGAGTACATAAATCTGATTGGAAATCAGATGGTATTCCGTTTTATAGAGCCAGAGAAATAGCTAAACTTTCGGAACAAGGTTACGTTGATAATAAATTATTTATTTCAAACGAATTATATAATAAATTTAGTAAAAGTGGTGTCCCTAAAGAAAACGATATTATGATTACAGCTGTAGGAACGCTAGGAAAATGTTATATTGTAAAAAGCAAAGATAAATTTTATTATAAAGATGCAAGTGTAATTTGTTTCGAAAATAGATTTAATTTAAATCCTAATTATATAGTGAATTATATGAATAGTAATATAATGAAAAAACAAATCAAAAACGATTCTTCAGGTACCACAGTTGATACACTTACTATGGTTAAAATGAATGAATATTATATTCCTATTCCACCAATAGGAGAGCAAAATAGAATAGTTTTTCAAATTAATCAATTGTTTAACATATTAGAATAGTATAATTACATACTGGAAAGGAGGTTTTCAGTATGTCTTTTTCTTTTTATGACTATTTAAAAAAGAAAAACTTATCTCAAAATACTATTAAAGTATATCTTTTTGCGGTTAAACAGTACCAATCAAAATATTTAATTATTAGTGAAAAAAATTTAAAATCTTACAAAACATTTTTAGTTGATAATTATAAAATAAAAACTGCAAATTTAAGAATTCAAGCAATTAATACGTACTTAAAATATTTGAAAAAAGAAAATCTAAAACTATCATTACTAAAATTGCAACAAAAAAATTTTTTAGAAAATGTTATTAGTGAAGCTGATTATGAATATTTTAAAAAGTGTTTATTGGAAGATAAAAACTATTACTGGTATTTTGTGATAAGATTTATTACTGCTACTGGTGCAAGAGTTAGTGAAGTAATTCAATTGAAGGTAGAACACGTAAAAATAGGATATTTTGATTTATATTCTAAAGGTGGAAAACTAAGAAGAATTTATATTCCAAAAAAGTTACAGATTGAAGCTTTAAAATGGTTTTACTCTGTTGGATTAACTAATGGATTTATTTTTAAAAATAAATATGGAAATAAAATTACAACTCGTGGCTTAAGTGGAGAATTAAAAAAATTAGGAATCAAATACGGATTGAATCCTAAAGTTATATATCCGCATTCTTTTAGACATCGTTTTGCTAAAAGTTTTTTAGATAGATTTAATGATATTTCTTTACTTGCTGATTTAATGGGACATGAAAGTATTGAAACTACTAGAATATATCTAAGAAGAACTAGTACAGAGCAACAAGAAATAGTAGATAAAATAATTGATTGGTAAAAAAACAGCTGATTATTCAGCTGTTTTAATGTAATTAAATATGCTAATTTTCTTTTCTATAATACGTTCTTGTTCCTCCTGTGAAGGAATAGGTATTAAATATTCTTTAAACACAGCAAATGGTGGAATGTTTTTCATTGCGGTTCCTTTACCATTTTTAATTGATTCTTTTTTTAAAATTTGATCAAAATACATCAAGAAAAAATCAATATTTATGTTATTAAAAATTTTCATTTTCATTAAGGCTTGATTTATAATTCCCTTTTCAATATCAGATGGAAGAATATACGTTTCACCTATTGTTCCTGCACAACTAACTATAATATCTCCAGGTTCAACTTCAAAGCCTCTCATGGTTTGTTCAAAGTATTGCTTTGTAATATAGTAATTTCCTAACGTATAATCTTTATTGATAGCATTTTTCTGTTCATAAACTTTTATTGTGTCATTACTTTTAGGAACAAACATATCTTTTACTAAAGAACTTCCAAAAGGACCTTTTTTATATATTCCTATATTTCTTAATCTACTCCATGACCAGCCAGTTGGTATATCAAAAGGTAATTCTTTCGTTATGTTTACAATTTTTCCATCATCAAACTTCTCATAAAATTGATTATCAGAGTCTTTATAAATAATTGAAAGATTTTCTTTCTTTATTTTACCTTCTGCCATCAATTTATGTTTTTCTTCGATAATATTTTCTATAAGTTTTGATGAAGGTTCATCAGTAGATAATTGTTTAGTAAGTTCTCCTTTGATTGCTAAGTCAATTATTTTTGATTTTAGAACAGATTTTAATTTATCTATTCTATTGTAATGATTATCTATTTCATTTACTCTGTCAAATAATGATTCAATCCTGTTAACTATTTTATCTTGTATTTTTTTACATGGTATAGGAATAATCATATATTCATAGTTTGATAACCAATGACGTTTATGTGTAGTGGTGTCAACATTTATAACTTGTAATAAATAATAAATAAATTTAATATTTATCAAATTAGAACAGTTTAAGATTTTCATTGCTGAAGATTTGACTTTAAAAACAAAATCTACATATTTTGATTCGGTTGTAAAATCATCAAATATAATTGTTGGAATATTAGTAAATACACCTTTTTTTTCTTTAGTATATCCTAAAATAAATGATTTTCCAGGAGTAAGTACAGGGGTAGTATACTTATCATCATATTCAGTTGATTCAACAATATATTTTGAAGGTTGCTCATAAAAGACAACATCATTTATTTTTATATAATTCCATCCATTAGGTAGAATTAATGAAGTTTTTACCAGCTTTTCTTTACCATCATCAAACTTCTCATAATAATGATTATCTGAAGAAATGTAGTAAATTAATTAAAGTTATGATATAATTTTGTTGAATGGATAATGTCAAAATTAAATGTAGATTAAAAAAATATTTGTTCATTATTAGGAGATAAAAAATCAGATTTTATTATACCAGATTATCAAAGACCTTATGCATGGACTGAAGAAGAATGTCAAACGCTATGGGAAGATATATTTGAATTTTCATTTCCTGAAGGTAAATATAATCAATTTAATAATGATGAAGAGTACTATTTAGGACCAATAGTAACATTTAAAAACAATGAAGGAAAATTAGAAGTAATAGATGGACAACAAATATTAACCACAATAATGCTTTTGTTAAGAGCTTTTTATGTAAGATTTGGCTCAATGAAAAATGAAGAATCAATGAAAACAAAAGAATTAATTGCAAAATGTTTATGTAAAACAGACGAATTTGGTACAGCTATTTTAAATGAATTAAAAATTGATTCTGAAGTTGCTACATATAATGATAAGGAAGAATTTCTAGAAATTTTAAAAACGGATGAAGTTATAGATAATCAAAAAAGTAAATATGCAAATAATTATAGATTTTTTCAAAAAAAGATAGAAGAATTTTTGAATGAATATTTAGATGTATTTTCATATTTACCTATTAGAATATTAAATAATTGTATCTTATTACCAATAGAAGCAGATAATCAAAATATAGCTTTAAGAAAATTTTATGAAAAAGATGATTATGCAATATTAAAAAAAGAACAAACATTAGATAACTTATCAACATTAGCTGATTTCTGGAATGATGTAGCTAATCAAGATGAAAAGAGATTTTCAAAGAAAATATTAAGGAAACTATTTATTCTAAATTATGCTCCAAATGGTATGTGGAACTATTTCGCTTCAGTGTACTTTATGCAAAATAAAGATTCCGAAAATATGAAAGACAAAAATTTAATTAAATAATAGTATTTTGGAGGCTGAAAATAATGAATATTTTCAAAGATTCTTACAAAATTGTAAGGGAAAATAGTGATGAAATATATAAAGGGTTTGGATTCAGACATTTGTCTGATGCAACTCAATACTATGTTCATCCAAAGAATGAGTCATATAGAGGAACAACAACTCTTTGTCAACCAATAGGAGAAGGAATTACTTTATTTTCTTTAGTATTGAAAGGATTAGTTACTGAAGAAGAGGGTATTTCTGGAGATATATTAGTTAATAGTGATAAAACAATATTATTCTTTAAAGTCAAATTCCCAGAAGATTGGAAAGATAATGGAATAATTGATTCTAGAGTCGACCAAGCTGTTATTCTATTAGATGAAAATGAAATAAACTTAACCTTCTATGATGAGAATCAAAAAATACTACCAACACAAAGTAAACACTATCCTGAAGACGGAGAACTTATAGATATGGTATATTGTTATTTTGTTTCTTTTGCTGCTTTACTTGCAAGAGATACAAGTAACGACGACGAATTTAATAGAATAGTTTTTAATTACATAGAAAATCCAATGGCTGATACATTTGTTAATATACATGAAGATTTTTATCAAGAGCATAAAATGGAAGATTATGAATTTGTAACAGATAAAGACTTATTAAACTACGACATTAGAGAATTTACTTCATATAAAGATGTTTATGGAGTTATTCGTCAGAATAAGGAACAACTAAAAGAAAAAGTCAATATAGTAGTTTCAAAATTTGAAGATAATGTATTTACAGATGAACAAAAACAATTAATACCTAATTTGGGCGAAGAATTCGAACTTCCAGAGGCATTAAAACCAATATGTAATGCTGTTGTTAGTGGAGATTCAAGAACAGTCTTATTACATGGTCCTGCAGGAACGGGAAAGACAATCTCTTGTAAGCTAATCTGCAGGGACATTGGGCTTCCAATAATGGATACAGTAAATTGTAGCGAAAATTTAGACGAATTTATTTTAGGTAAATTTATTCCAGAAGGAGATCAAATTATATTTAAAGAAAGTTATGTAACAAAAGCAATAAGAGATGGGGGAGCAGTAGTATTTGAAGAAATAAACTTTGCTAAACCTGCACATTTAGCTTTCTTAAATTCATTATTAGACGATAACGGATTTGTTAGATTAGATAACGGAGAAATTGTAAGGAGGAATCCTAACTTTAGATTCTTTGCAACTATGAATTTAGGATATTTTGGAACAAAAGAATTGAATCAAGCTCTATATAATAGATTTAATACTATTGTTGAGATTGCTTCATTACCAGATGTAGCGATTAAGAAAATGCTTATAACTAGAGTTCCAGAATGTAAAGAATATGTTACTAAAATTTTAGGAGTATACCATAAATTAAAAAATAAAATAGAAGCTGAAGAATTAGATATAGTTATATCTCCAAGAAATTTAGAAAATTGGGCTAGACAAGCTAAATATGAAGGCTATTTAAAAGCAGCTGAAAAAACTATAATACCTATTGCAAAGTGTGATAGAACGCTTGAAAATGTAATTAGAGGATTTTTATTATTATATAAATGGAATTAGTCAAAGGAGGCAAGTTTATTCTATGCAAAAGCAAGATAGAGAAATTTTAAAGATATTTCAAACTGAAGATAATAGAAAAATAGAAGAAGACTTTGCCTCTATGTTATCAGAACACCCTAACTTAAGATTATTCTTTATAAATGAGAACCAAGCATATACAGATGGAAAGAATATAGTAGTTGATCCTGCAAATGATGAATTATTTTGCGATAAAATCGCACTTCAAAAAACAGAAGAGTTTTTAGGACTTCCAACAAGTTTTTCAACTGATGGATTTATAGCTCTAAAAATGATTACAAGAGCACAAAATATTCACGAATCACTACATATTATTTATACTAATTTCCCTCCAGAATTATTAAAAGATCCAAGAGGTAAAACAAAGTTTAATCAAATGATATTAAGCAGTATTTCAAATGTTATAGAAGATTGTTTTATTGAAGCTGCAGGAGCTAGTGAATTTGATAATGTGAATCTTTTCTTAACTTTTGGAAGAATTTCAAGATTATTTGTGGCTACACCTGCTAAAGGAACAATACAAAGAAAATTTGAAGAATTTACAAAGCAAGAAGAACAGGAGATAAAGCTTTCTGAAGAAGAACTTGAAATACAAAGAAAAATAGGCTTAATAATGGAGTTAATCGATTATTTTGTTACTATGCTTTTATATCCTATGGTAAAACTTGAAGAACCTTCAGAAGATATAAATGAGTATGTAGAAAAAACAAAAGAACTATGGCTTGAAGGAAGTATTTGCGGAGATCCAGACAAGAGATATGAATATACTGATAAAATATTTGATTTTATAGAGCCTTTAATTCCTAAAGTAAACGATAAAGATGTTGAAAAATATGAATATGTAAAGAAATTTATTTCTGTTTTAGTTGGAGATGAAAAAACTCACTCTGGAAAAAATATGTCTATAAACCAATGTGAATCTAAAGGAAGAAAAGCAGTAATAACCAGAAGATTATTTACTGATTTAGATGGAAATAAAATTGATGATAAATATTCTGATCAGTATATTTATGAATTAGAAAAATTTAAAGAGGATAAAAATCAAAGTATAAAAGTGGCTAGTATAACAACAAAACATTGGGAATATACAGGCAAAGATTTGAAATCTAGTGCAATGCATAAAGATGTTAAAGTTAAAATTAAATATCCTAAACCTGATGTAAATATGAAAACGGCTTATGATAATATTTATAATAGATATAAGCTTAATATAAATTCATACAATGCAAAATTCACTCAATTATTAAAGGGGACAGTTGATTCAAAAGAAAGTAAGTATAACTTCGGAAATGGAATAGAATCAAAGAGATTGGGCGATATTAAAAAGCGTTATTGGTATAGAAATGTTCAAGGAATCGATGTTCCAGATGTTGCAATATTATTCTTAATAGATGGTTCTGGATCAATGTACGGAGAAAAAAATAATAACGCAATAATTTCCTCTGTAATTTTACATGAAGTATTAAAGAAGCAAGGAATTGAACATGCAATAATTGAACATAGAGCGGATTACGATTTGCCAATAGTAAAACATAATATACTTATAGACTTTAATTCAAGAAACATTGATAAATATAATATATTAAGATTAGATGCTGATGGAGATAATAGAGATGGATTATCTTTATTATGGGCTGAAAAATATATAAAGGAAAGATCTCAAGCTGAAAATAAGGTTATAATTAGTATTTCAGACGGAATGCCATGTCATGGCGCAAACAATTATGAATATTTTCCGCCTGTATCTATTAAAGATACATATAATTGCGTTAGAAAAATAGAAAAGGATGGAATAAGCATAATAGGTGTTGCACTTGAAGAAGAAAAAGGCGACACAACAATATATGATGAAATTAAAGAAATATATAGTAGAATTATTGATGTTGATGATATAAAGCATTTAACCACACAGTTATTGAATTTAGTTTCGAAATTATTTTTGAAACTGTTAAGTTAAAATGAAAGATTAGAACATTGAAATCTCAAAAATACTAAAAATTTTAAGTAAAAGCTTTAAATTTCATTTCTTTTTTGAAAAAAACTTGATAATTAATTTTAATCAAGGGTAAATGCACATGCTTCGCATGACCTTGACTAAAATTAGTTATCAAGTGCAAAGTTACTAAGAAATGAAACTTAAAATATAAATTTAGGAAGCTAACAATAGATGTTGTTTATCTTTTTCAGAATATTGAGCACCAGCAACTTGTGCTGGAGAAAGATTACTCAGAGAAGAATGAGGATTAATAAAGTTGTAAAAATAAACAAACATAAAAACCATATTATTAGCAGAATTAAAGCTTTTAAAACCAAGTTTAGATTTGTACCAAGACTTAAAGTTTTGTTAAAAGACTCAATTAAATTGTTAGTAATATCATCAGCAAAAGATTGGACTTTAATATGATTTAAATCAGGGAAAGTAGATTTAACAGAAATATTGTACTCAGGTAATCTATCAGAAACAATAGAAGAAAGTTTACCTAATTTAGAAGCATTAAAAAGAGTAATAGCAGCATTTTATTTAGAATGTTCTTTAGAAATATGAAAGTTAATAATAAATATAGTTTCGAAATCTATGACAAACAAAATCCAATACTTGACACCATTTATTTTAACAACAGTTTCATCAATGTGCCATTCATCAAAGTTAAAATCCAAATTAGAGTAATAAGAAAAAGCTCTTTGTTGAAAAATAGGAACAAAACATTTAATTCATTTACAAATAGTAACACGAGAAACTTTAATATTAAAAGAAAGCTTAAGAAATCTAGAAATTTTTCTAGCAGATGAATTACAAACATAAAATAGCATAAGAGCTTGCATAACAATAAATAAAGGAAAACGCAAACGCTTAAAGCTAGTTTTACCTAATAAAGAAGATGAAGAAACATCATCATTACAATTAGGTTTAATAATAAAATAGAATGCTTACACTTTCTGCAAGAATAATTAGAGTAGAATTTGTAATTATGATGTAAACAAGTAGCACTGCCACAAGCAGGGCACTTAGGATAATCTTTTTTAGGTCTATTGTTAACTGGATTTAAGAAAGTCCCTTGATGTTTACAACACTTACATTGAAATTTTTGATGACCTGTTTTAGGATCTTTACCAAATTTGTAGACATCATAAGAATGACAAATTGGACACTTAACATTTTTAGAATTATTTGATATAATATTTTTCATGAAACCTCATCCTTTCTGGGAGATATTTTGTTTTCGTTCAAAAATATTATATCACTAGGAGTTTGAGGTTTCAATTTTCATTTAAGTTAACAGATTGTAAAAAATAGAACGGAGAAAAAATGAAAACATTAGAAGAAATAATGGCAGATAAAATGTTAGATTTAGTACAATATGTTTTATCAAAATTTATAAAGCCAGATATAACATTAGAAAAAGTAAATGAACTAGATTCAAATGCAGTTGATAAATTGAAACAGCAATATGGAATTGAAGGAATAATCTTAGATGTAGATGAAACATTAAGAAAAGAAATGAAAGATATTCCAAAATGTAACCAAGATTGGATAGAAAGCTTGAGAGGCAAAGTTAAGATTATAATTTTAAGTAATGGAAAAGACAAAAAAATTGAACAATATTTTCAAGAAAAAGGAATCGACTATATAGGATTTGCTCATAAACCATTAAAGAAAAACTTTATAAAAGCTTGCAAAAAAATGAATATAAATCCAAATAAAGTGTTGGTAGTGGGAGATAGTTTATTTGATGATATATATGGAGGAAAGAGAAATAATATGAAAACGGTATTAGTAAAAGAAGTAGAAGATAATGAAAGATAATAGTCATATTATGGAAAGGAGTTAAGAATGATTTACATTACAGGTGATACTCATGCTGATTTTTTGAGATTTGAAGATGATAAATTTCCAATACAATCTGATATGACTAAAAATGATTATATAATTATTTGTGGTGATTTTGGTGGAGTATGGAACTACATAGTAGAAAGCATATATGAAAAGCATTGGCTAGATTGGTTAAATAATAAAAACTTTACTACTTTATTTGTCGATGGAAATCATGAGAATTTTGAAAGATTATATAGATATCCAGTAGAAGAATGGCATGGAGGAAAAGTACATAAAATAAGAGATTCTGTTATTCATTTAATGCGTGGTGAAATATATGATATAGATAATAAGAAATTCTTTACTTTCGGTGGTGCAAGATCACATGACATACAAGATGGAATATTAAATATAGATGAAGAAGAGAGAATATATGAATATCGTAAAAGAGGAGCATATTTTAGAATAAGAGATTTTTCATGGTGGGATTTAGAATTACCAACTGAAGAAGAAATGAAAAATGGTATAAATAATTTAGAAAAAGCAAACTATAAAGTGGATTATATTATTTCTCATTGTTGTCATACAAGTATTCAAACATTATTAGGAGCAGGAAGATTTGAGAAAGATTATTTAACAGATTACTTTCAAAAGATTATGGAAAAATGTAAGTTTAAAAAATGGTATTTTGGACATTATCATGATTATAGACAAGTTAATTCACAATTTGTTTTGCTGTATAAAGATATTGTTTTATTAAAAGATGGAAGAACTATACAGGGCTTTATTTGAAAAAATTATAATTTTGTGATATAAAAAAGCTAAAAGTATTTAATTTAAAATGTTTTTTTATTTGATTAGAAAATCATAAAACAAGGAGTAAAAAATGGAAGACTATAATGTTACATTAAAATATTTGTTATCATTAAAAACAGAAAATGAATGGTTAGAATATAAGGAAAATAATTCAGAGCCAAACTTGATAGGTGAATATATTTCTGCTCTATGTAATTCTGCTATTTTAGAGGGACAAGATAAAGCATATTTAATTTATGGCATAAGTAATGATAAAGAAATAGTAGGTACTAAATTTGATTTTAAAAGAGCAAAGGTTGGACAACAAGAATTAGAAAATTACATTCAAACATTATTATCTCCAAGAATAATATTTAGTATACATGATTTAAATTTTGAAGACGATATAAAAGTAGAAATAATAGAAATAGAAACTACTAATATAAATGTACCTGTAAAATTTAAAGATATTGAATATATTAGAGTTAATTCTACTAAACAAAAATTGAAGGACTTTCCCGAAAAAGAAAGAAAATTATGGAAATGTTTTGAATCAAAAAGATTTGAAACTCAAGTAATAATGAGTAATGTAAAAAAAGAAGATATTTTTGACTTATTAGATTATGATACATATTTTAATTTAATGAATATTAAACATAATTTGAACAAAGAATATATATTAGAAAAATTAATTGAAGAAGATTTTGTTATATATAAAAGAGGAACTTATAATATTACTTATTTAGGAGCAATTGTTTTAGCAAAAGATTTAAATAAATTTAAAGAAATTAAATTAAGGGCTCCAAGAGTTGTTGTATATGAAGGAAATAACAAATTTAATACTTTAGCAGACATAACAGGGAACAAAGGTTATGCAGTTGCTTTTGAAAATTTAATTAATTATATTAATGATAAAGCTTTAAATAAAGAAATTATTGATAATGCTTTTAGAAAAATAGAATATCAATATCCTAAAATTGCTATAAGAGAAACAGTTGCTAATGCATTAGTACATCAAGATTTTATGGAAGGAAACAAAGGCCCGCTTATAGAAATCTATAGCGATAGAATTGAGATTACTAATTCAGGAAAACCTCTAATAGATACAAAAAGGTTTATTGATCATACACCAAAATCAAGAAATGAAAAATTGGCAAATATAATGAGATTACTAAGAATATGTGAAGAAAAAGGTAGTGGAGTAGATAAAGTAATAACAGCTATAGAAGAAAACAATTTACCAGCACCAGACTATGAGGAATATGAAGATAGTATAAGAGTTATTATATATGCTCATAAAGATTATGCCAAAATGACTGAAGAAGAAAGAGTGAGAGCAACATATCAGCATTGTTGCTTAAAATATGTTAACAAAGAGTTTATGACTAATACAACATTGAGAGAAAGATTTAGAATAGATAGAAATAATGCGTCAACAGTTTCAAGATTAATTTCTTTAGCAATTGAAAAAAAATATATCAAAGATTTTGATCCAGATGGAACTACAAAGAAATTTAAAAAATATATTCCTTTTTGGGCATAATTTTTATTTGATCCTGAATTCAAAAAAAATAAATAAATTTCATGAAAGTGCTTAAAATGCTGAATTTGCTTATTTGATTAGAAAATCAGTAATAAAGAACAGTGGGATTTTTGAGAAAATTACTAAATTCTTAAAAATCCCATCATTTATTTTATAAAGCTATTCCTTCAAACACTTCAAAATAATCTTAACTCCATCCATAAAACCATTTCTATAATATTTCTCGTTCCAATAACAAAGATAATCAAGCAAATTTTCATCAAGTAGGTCTAGCTGTTTCTTAACATATTCTATACTATGTCCAGAAACATTATTTAAAATTTTTTCAGAAATTTCATCGATTAAAATTTCATGTTCTTTATCAGAATCACTTAAATTACAGCCAAGAGATTCATCTCTAATTTCATATAAATCTTTTAATGTATCATCTTCATTTACTTCTCTAAAACTCATTTCAAAAATTCTCCTAAAAATAAATAACCTCATTATAAACAATTTCTTAAGTTCTGTTTATAATGTTATTCATAGATTGAACCCACTCAAGCTGATTGTTACTTTTTAAATCTTCATTAATATTTTTAGACTCATCTAATTTTTTGATAATAGTATTAATTCTTTCAGTAGTAGATTGTTCAATGTCAGCTAGATGTTTAGATAGAGTACCTTTTATCATAAGTTGAGTATATAAGTCTTTTTTATATTCTTTAATATAATTAATCTAAATCTACTATATTTTCCTATATGATAATTTTCGCAAAAATTTTCCATAATTAAATCAGAAATTAAATAATCTCCTTCTTTGTGATAAGTAATTTTCTCTATTTTAAAAATCTCTAAAATAAATTTTTGGGTTTCCAATTTTAGCTAAAATATTGCAAACAAGTGTACTAAACCACTTGGGGAAAAGTGGGGGAAAAATCCTAAAAAAGTTCAAAAAATGACACAAATGTTCTGAAAATCGTTTCCCAAATTTTTATTGATATACAGCCTGAAATCCTTGGTTTCACTGAATTACACAAACCTCTCAACTAGCCATCATAACCCGAAGGTCGTAAGTTCGAGTCTTACCCCCGCAACCAAACTTATATCGTTACAGCTAACTAAGTTGTAGCGATTTTTTATTGCTTAGAAATTGGTTGCTATAATGCTGATAAATGACCTTCTTATGTCAAATTGGGAAGATTTTGGGAAACAAACATACTTTAAAACACTTAAAATTCAAATAAAATTCACAATTTATCTTTCCGACTTTTTTAATAATTTAGTAAAAACTTTTGGGGAAGAGATAAAATATCTCAAAGTTTTTACTATTTTTTATCGTGTGAAATTTGTAATCAGTGAAAATTAGAAAAAAGTTTAAATTAAGACTTTGCTGGCAAAAGCAAGTTTTCTAAAACATTTCCAGCTTTCTTATTATGAGAAATAATTGGATGCACATAAAAATTAAATGTTGTTGTAATTTGTGCATGTCCTAGTCTTGCTGCAACAACTGCTACATCAATATTTTGTGATATTAAAAGTGTAGCATTTGTATGTCTTAATCCATGAAAATTAATTACAGGTAGACCAATTTGTTCAATATATTTTACAAACCATTTACTTATGGTTGAAGGATGCATTGGTTTACCATCATTCTGTACAAATAACCTATTAGAATTGGTCCATAATTCGCCATATAGAGATTTTTGATCTTCATACCATAATTTATATTCATCAAGTAAAGAAATGACAAAATCAGGTATTGCTACTTCTCTAATAGAGCTTTCTGTTTTTGGTACTTTAGTAAATACTCCTTTGTCTGCTAAGTATTGACTTGCTCTATTAATATTTACGATTCCATTTTTAAAATCAATATCAGTCCATTCTAAACCCATTAATTCACCAAGTCTAACTCCAGTAAATACAGTCAAAATAATTGCAACTTTGTATTTTATCTGATCTTCGCTTAGTGTTTCTAAATTTTCTAACAAGACTTTTGTTTGTTCATCATCATAGTATCTTCTTTTAGGCTTTTTTGCTTTAGGCGGTTGAACACGTTCAGCAGGATTTGATACTATTAATTGCCAATAAACTGCCTTATGTAACATTGCTCTTAAAAGTCTATGATGTTCTAAAATTGTTTTGCCAGATAAAGGTCTTAAAGTTTTCTTCCCATTATTGTTTTTCTTTCTAATTATTTGAGTGTCATTGCTAAGTAAATCATAAAATCTCATAATATCAGTTGGCTTTAGTTTATTAATATAAAAGTGACCAAAGTATGGTAAAAGTCTTGTTTCTAATATTCTGCAATATCTTTTATAAGTTGATGGAGCAAGTTCTTTTGATCCATAATCTCTTTTCCATATTTCAGTAAATTCAGAGAAAGTTAAAGATTTTCCATCAACGACTAATCCATTTTGAACTTCTGTAACAAATTTGGCAAGTTCAACTTCAGCATCTTTTTTAGTTCCATGTACAGTTTTAGTATGTCTTAATGGTTTGCCATTTAAATCATAACCTTCATGAACAATTAGTCTGTAACTATTTTTCCCTCTTTTTTCTATACTCCCAGCCATTACTCATTTTCACCTCCTTTCGAGTTACCTAATGGATGAGATATGTATATATGTGTATTATATAGTATTTTAGTGAAAAATACCAGCATTTTTTGGCTATTTTATGCAGGTTACAGAGATTACACTAAAATTCATAAAAAAGTATATAAGAAACATAAAGATTCAGTAAAAAATGTAATATTTAAAAAATTTTATTTTACCCGTAATATTTTGGATTTTTAAATCGTTATTAATAGTAAAAGAAAAAATTTTTTTGATTTGGCCGTAAGATTTTTGAATTTCAGTTGCTATTAAGGTTATAAAGGGAAATTTTTTCTTTATGTTTTTGATTTCAATTTAATAGTAAAGAGCAAAAAAATTTTTATTTAGGGCATAACGTTATTGAAATTCAGACGTTATTAATTAGTAGAAGGGAAAGATTTTTTATTTTAGCCCATAAGATTTTTGAATTTCAATCGCTATTAAGGTTAGAAAACAAATTATAGTTAGGAGGTGAACTCAAATGGAAATACAAAGAACAACTTTAACAATGAAAGAAACAGCAGAATATTTAGGTATATCATATTGGTTAGTAAATCAATTAGTAAGAAGAAAAGAAATACCATATTCTAAAGTTGGAGGAAAATATTTATTTAGAGTACAAGCATTAGATGAATATTTAACAAGAAAAGAAAAAGAATCAGTTAATTAATTTTACAAAAGAAAGGAAAGGAGGATATGGCAGATTTACAATGGCTTAAATTATCTACTAATTTCTTTGATAATAATAAAATTAAGTTATTGGAAAGCGAAAATGATGGAGATACCTTAATTAGAATATGGATACAATTGCTAACAATAGCTATGAAATGTAATTATCAAGGGAAATTATCAATTACAGAAGATAAACCTATGACAATTATAGAAATTTCTAAGATTATGGGGAAATCTAAGAAAAAAATAGAAAAAACATTAAATATTTTTCAAGAATTACAAATGATTGTTATTGAGGATAAATTTTATAAAATAAAAAATTGGTCTAAGTACCAAAGTGTTGACAGACTTGAAGAAATTAGACTTCAAAATTGTAAAAGACAGCAAAAATATCGTGAGAAAAAAAGAAGTGAAATAGGAAAAAATAACGTTACAGTAACAAAAGATAACATAGAAGAAGAGATTAAGAAAAGAAATAAAATAGAACAAGAAGGAGATGAGAATAGAAGTGGATTTAGAAAATTTGAATTTTAAAGTTATCACCAATGAAGGAGCAAAATGTGGATTTTGTAATAAAATCTTAAAACCAAAGGGATTAGATTATCTTTATGCTAATGTTAGCAAAGATTATATTGAGTACGAAAGATGTAATTGTAAAGATGCAATAAAGTTTTGGAAAGAATATGATTTAAAACTATATAAAGATGAACAACAAAAGAAGTATAAAGAAACAATAAATAAAATTTATAATGATAACTTTTTGAAAAAGAGATTACAAAAGTATAATTTTGAAAATATAGATTTTCTAAACATAGAAACCATAAAAATAATAGAGAATTATACAAAAGAATGTATTAAAGGCAAAATGAAAGACGGAATTATAATATATGGGAATTTTGGATACGAGAATACATATATAGCAGCATGTATTGCAAATAAAATGATTGAAAATGACAAAATTATTTTAATGGAAAAAAGTAGTTCTATTTTAGATAGAATTAAAGAATCATTTAATAAAAATACAATATCTGAGCTAGAACTGATAGAATTATACTCTAATATAGATATGCTAATTATTGATGATTTTGCAAGTGAAATTTTTAGTAAATGGGCAGTAGATGAATTGTACAAAATCATTAATAATAGATATGAAAATGAATTACCAATTGTAATTACAACCAGATATACTAAAGAAGAATTAATAAGCAAAATATCTAGTGAAACTGATTTAAAAGATGCAAAAGATTTAGTACAGATTTTATATAAAATGTGCTATGGAGTATCAATTGTAAATAGCGATTTTGATAACAAAAATCAAGTAGAAAAAGTTTGAATTTTATTTCAAACTTTTTCGGTATTTAATTAAAAAATTATAAAAAATCGAATTAAAAAATGTCCCTCGGAGAGCAAAAAGGGTTTTAGGGATTTTTCCCTAAACAGCAAAAATGGTGTCAAAACACCAAGCTCTTGGTATTTTCTTATGACACCTTTGATAATTTATTCAAATCACTAAACTTATAATAAATAGTTGCTTGTTTATTGTTATCAATCTCAATTTTTTCTATTAAGCTATTAAGCATATAAGGTGTAACATTTTCTTTTTTCAAAAAATCATTTATTATTTTCTCATAATCAATAGTTTGTTTTTCAAATTTAATTGCATTTAATTCTTGTAATTTCTTTTGATTTTCTTCTCTTTCTTTAACTTTTTTATCATACATTCTTGAAAAATCATTATTATTTATAAGTCCGTTTAATTTATCTTCGTATAATTTCTCAATTTGAAAATCTAAAACTTCAATAGATTTTGCAAGTAAACTTTTCTGCTTGTTAATTTCTTGGGCATTATCTAGTTCTTGACTTGTTATATCTATTATTTGTTTCATTTTCTTTTTATCTAAATATTCTTGACATATACTTTGTATTTCGCTAATTACTGCATTTTCTAGTTTTTGATAGTTTATATTGTGAGGTGTGCAAAGCCTTTGTTTTGGTAATATTGCATAAGTATGACATCTTAAATAGACTGTATCACTACTATGGGTTGTAATTCCCATTTTCTTACCACAATCACTACAAACAACTAATCCTTTTAGTAGTAAATTTCGTGATTTTACTCTTGTTCCAGATTTACTCTGAATAATATCTTGAACTGCATAAAATTTCTCTTTATCAATAATAGGCTCATGTGTGTTTTCAACTCTTACCCAATCAATTTTATCATTTTTAATTCGCTTCTTTAATTTGTAGTTAATTCTTTTACACTTTTCTTGCACCATATTGCCAATATATACTTCATTTTTTAGAATGTGCTTTATACTGCTTGGTTTCCATATAGTACATACATTTCTTCCTGTTCCTGATATTTGTGAAGGTGTAGGAATATGCTCATTATTAAAAGTATAAGCAATTTGATTTAAAGCAGTTCCCTCTAAATATAAATCAAATATTCTTCTTACATTTTTTGCATATTTTTCATCTATTACCAATTTGTGTCTATCGCTTTCAGACCTTTTATATCCATAAGGAGTACGATTCCCATTAAAAGCACCATTTACTGCATTTCTGTGTTTAGATGCTTTTACTTTTTTAGAAATATCTTTTGCATATAAATCATTTATTACCGCTCGAAAGGGAAGAGTATCTGCTACACCATTATCTATTGCAGAATCGTAGTTGTCTAATATAGATATTAATCGTACTTGATTTTGTGGAAAAAACTTTTCTACATATTCTCCAAAACCGATATAATCTCTACCTAGTCTTGAAGAATCCTTTACAATTACCATATTTACTTTTTTGTCTTTTATATCTTGGATCATTCTTTTAAAGTCTGGTCTTTCAAAATTTGTACCACTATATCCATCATCAATATAAATGTCGTAAATATTTAAATTATTTTCTTTTGCATATTGTTTTAATATTTCCTTTTGATTTGTAATACTATTGCTTTCTCCTTGTAAATCATCATCTTTAGATAATCTACAATACAAAGCACAGTTATATTCTGTTTGTTTGCTTACTATCAATTTAACCTCCTTCTATTAGTAAGCTTCGACTATAATTATAGCTTTAGTTTATAGCGTTATTTTAAAAAAGTCAATAAAAAACACCTATAATTTATAGGCGAATACTTACTAAATTTTTTAATTACTTAACTTACTTTATTTTTGTTTATTTGCATATCATAATAGATTTTAAAAGCATTTTCTAAAAGTCCTTTTACATCTAATGTTTCATTTTCTTTAAATTTATTTATGATAACAATACCATTTTTCTTTTTATTTTTATTTTCCATCTTGCGTTACCTCCTAGTTTTCCAATAATAGTTAATCTCATTTTAATTTTTCTCCCTTCAAAAAAGAGTTTTTAAATATCTAATAAATACTTAAAAACTCTTATAAAATAAAAAAACAGCCTTAATATCCGTTCTGGCTAAATCTTTTTAAACTTACTCTATTTACACTCTTATAGAACTTGCATTTACAACATTTCTTATTCTTTTAGGAACATTATATCCTACATTTATACCACTTTTTAATTGCAAATCAGAACTATTTTTACAATATTCATACATTTGTCTATTCCATTTAGAAAATTGCAAATCTGATAGTTGTTTTTTATTTGATAAATACTCATTATCTTTATTTATCTGTATTAACATTGCTAGATATTCTTGTTTTTCTTTAGCTCGTTTCTTTTGTATATATTCTCGTTTTACAATTTTATTCTTTTCTTTATTATTATTCTTTCTTAATTCTTTTTCTTGAACATACCTAGAATCATTTTGAATAATCTTTGTAACATATGATTTTACGACATTTAATTCTTGTGCAATGTCTGTAGGTCGTAAATGCATTTCATAGAATAATTCTACAATTTTGTCTTTTGTACCTTTGCTGTCTAATTTAGTTTTTATTTTTAACACCTCCATTCCTTTAAAAATTCTCTATTTCTTGCAAACTACAATTTCACACCTATAATATAAAAACAAAAAATAAACAAATTAAATTACTTTATTGTGTTGTTAATAGTCTGCTAAAAATCTTAAATTTACCGTTATTACAATACTTTTAAAATATGTAGTGAATTTTTTATCTACAACTTTTAGCAATAAGTTTTACAAAAAGTATTGTAATTATATTGATATTATAGTATAATAATTATAGAATGTCAATAACAATTTATTATTTTATTAAAATTGTTTATAAAATTTTATGAATTTTTCTTTATAGGAGGGATATTAAACTATGGAATTGCCAGAAGTAACCTTTTTTGATGATTTCTACTTTTGGTTTAATACTGAAACAAAAAAAGAATATTATGCAACACCTTTATATTTTTATAAAGCAGATTTTCATTTAGATTTAGATAACAAGTTAAGAGATGTATTTTATAAAGAAACAGAATTAACTACTAATGGACTAAAACACCCTGCAAGTATGTACTTTCCATTTCACGAAAAATTGGGGTTATTATTATTAAGATTTTTAAATAGCGATTTATCAAACTACGAAACAGCAAATAAAACTTTCTTTTACGCTTATGGTTTTGAAATATTAAGAGATTTGGATAAACACTATAAATTTGAATTAAAACAAAATTATGGTAGTAATGAAGAATATTTAAAAGCAACTAATAAAATATTTGAAGATTTGCAAGAAAACTTAATTGACCTACAACAAGAACTAATAAAAGCAGTTACATATATTTATAATTTAGATAATATTAAAGAACTAGAAAAATATACATATTCCGAACGATTTGCAGTTTATTTAATAAAGAGAATGGGAAAATTATACACATATTATAAAAATGACTTTATTATGAGAGATAGCTATTCAATGAAATATCAAGAACTTGGTAAATATAGTGAATGCGAGTTATTAGATACATTACAAAATAAAAAACAAGTGCTTTCAATGAGCGATACTCATAAAAGTAATGATATATCAAGTATTTGCTATGCTATACTTGATGAACTTTCAAAAACACCAAATTATCCAATAAAGAGATGTCAAAACTGTGGAATGTATTTTATTCCAACTTCAAAAGTAGATGAAATTTATTGTGATTATCCAAAAGAAAACGGAAAGACTTGCAGAGATTTAGGTGCATTTCAATCTTACACTGAAAGATTAAAACAAAATAAGGCTATGGGAGAATATAGAAGAACATATCAACAAAAGTTTATGCAAGTTAGAAAAGATAAAGAAAATAAAAAACTTGCAAAAGATTTTGAAAATTGGAAAAAACAAGCAAAGAAAAAAATAAATGATATGAAAAAAGGTAAACTTACTGAAGATGAAGTTTATGAGTGGATTTTGAAAAATAAATAATTTTATAGAAATATCAATAAAATGTAGTAAAAATTTAATTTTAATGCTATAATAAAAATAGATTGAAAGAGAGGAAAGTATATGAATAATATAGATTTAATGAATTATTGGATAAAAAGTGCTGATGAGGATTATAAGGTAATGAATGTTTTATATAAAAATAAGAAAAATAGTTATTGCTTGTTTTTTGGTCATTTAATAATAGAAAAATTATTAAAAGCACTTTATGCTAAAAATAATAAAGGTGCACCACATGCACCTAAAACGCACTCATTATTACTTCTCACTGAAAAATGTAATTTAGATGTATCCGAAGAACAAGTAAAAAAACTAAAAGTTATTGATACATTTAATATTGGAGCTAGATATGATGATTACAAGAATAGTTTTAATAAAAAATGTACAAGTGAATATACTTCTGAACAAATAAGAAATATAAAGGAGGTAAGAAAATGGTTAAAAGAACTATTGATAGAGAAATAATGGAATCAATAAATAAATATATTGAGAAAATAAGTAAATATTATAAGATTGAAGCTATAATATTATTTGGTTCTTATGCAAAGGGAACGCAAAATGAAGATAGCGATATAGATATAGCTATAATTTCTAGTGATTTTAAAGATATATTTGATGATATGGCTGATTTAATTGGATATACATGGAAAATAGATACAAGAATAGAGCCACATCCAATAAGTAAAGAAGATTATGAGAAAATTGCAACACCTTTCGTACAAGAAGTAATAGACACAGGAATAAAAGTTGCATAAGGCAAAATATAAAAAATATGAGTATTTTATAGACAACAACTCCCCAACTCTTATTATGAGCTGGGGAGTTGTTGTTTACTCGATGACAATCTCAAAAAGAATGGCTTTTGAGTCATAGAAGATAGTAGAAGGCTTGAGAATTGCCTTATAACCTTCTTCTTGTTCAACAACTTCTTTTAGTTTTGAAAAAAACGCCAACCTATCGAACTTGAGAAGAACTTCAGTTAAATCATACTCTGTGCCGTTGAGAGCAATGGTCTTAATCTGGTTTTGCCCATCAAATAAGCATACCGTAATTGAACCAAAATATCCTTTTTCGGTATCTGCATCCATTAAATCCAGAATCCAATCAAAGACTTTTTCTGCTTGGCTAGTAAGATCAGATTGTCTCTTCTCTAACCGTTTGCCACGAACCTCTTGTGCTTTTGTCATAGTAATTCCTCCTTATAATTACTCGGAGGCATACCCTCCGAGATTTTTAATAGTTCCCGTTGGGTACAACAGTTAAACAATTAAAGTATAGCACATTTTACATAAATTTGCAATTTTTTATTTTTCAAAATCCCATTCTTTCACTTTTTCTTCATGCTTTATCTGTTTTTCTGGATTGATGAAAGTATTAGTTTCTTTTTCAAAATCTTTAATCAAATTATCTTCTTCACTAATTGCAAATCTTTTACAAATCCAACTAATAAATTTATCAATAGTTTCATTGAACTTGTCTATAATTCTGTGAAGTTTATTATTTTCTTTTTCTAATTCTTTAATTTTGCTTTTATATTTATATTCTAAATCAAGAGTTTTATTTTTAAATTTTTCTTCAAGTTCTCGTTTTTGATTATTAAATTTTAAATCAAGAGTATTACTTTTCTTTTTATATTCATGTTCTATCTGCTTAATTTGATTATGCAATTCTTCATTATCAGCAAGTATTGAATTTCTTTCTTTTTGGTATTTTTCGGCTTCTTCGATAACAATTGCTTGTTTTGATAATTCTTTGTGTAACTCTATATTTTCTTGATGTAGCTGATTAATTAGATTGTCTTTAGGTTTTATAATTTCGTTCATGATTTTTTCATCTCTGTTAATCATAACTTTTTTAATGCTTTTTAGTTCTGGAATTTCTGGCAATTCTAATTTTATATTATTTAAGACTTTTTTAGTATTTTCAAAATTTGTTAGTTTCTTTAAATTTTCTATTTTCTCGTGCTTAGCTTTTGTTTCTTCTACTGGCAAACCTCTTTCTAAAGCAAAACCTTTTGATGTTACATATTTATGAAAAGCATTTTGTAACTCTCTGTAACTATCTCTGCCTTTCCAAAAATCTCTTGCACATATTTTATCTATTGGATTTCCTTCTTTATCTTTTGTATGAATTACTGGTATATATACTAAATGCATATGTGGAGTAGTTTCATCTAAATGTACTGATGCAGAGACTATATATTTCTCTCCTAAATTTTTGTAATTACATACAAACTTATAACTTTCTTTAAAATATCGCTTTGTTTCTTCTAAGCCAATTTTATCAAAAAAGGCATTATCTGATGTAATCATCATTTCACACATTATAATACTATTACTTCTAATATTACCTTTTAAATCATAATCTTTTTTCATTTTATCAAATTCTTTTATATATGTTAGTTCGTTTTTCTTACACCAAAAGTTAAGATGTGTTCTTGTAGAATCAATATCTTTATTAGAATGTCCTTTTGATCTTCTATCATTGTGAATATATGAACCTTGTGCATTAACTCTTGTTAATTTATCATTTCTTATTATTGCATAGCTCATATTCTCCAACGCCCCTTTCTTGCTCAAGATAAATTTATTTGTCTAACATACTAGACAAGCAAGCTTGTCTGTATGGCAGGGAAATTTACATTTCCCCACACCCCTTTGCCTAAAAAATGCAAATAGCATTTTTTAGGTTTAAAATAATTCGCTTATCATAGCGACTTATTTTAAAAAAGAGCAAGAAAAAATTTTTATAAATTTTTCTTACTCTTTCTTGAAACCTTGCTTGGTTTCAAAGCCACTGCATAAGACATCTGTAAAGGCAAAGCCTTAACAGCTTCTTAACTTCCACGCAAAGCCAATAAAAGCATAGATTTTATAAATCTACACTTTCATTTGGTTTTATTTAGTTGTTCTATTTATAATTATAGTTTAAAGCTTACTAATTCCTTAATTTTTCTACTTTCGTCATAATAAAATGCTAATCTGGCGAATATAAGGTACTAAAAATTACTACCTAATATTCGAGCAAGTAAAACTTGCTAAAAATTATGAAAGGAGAATAAGTGTTATTACGAATTATAAAGAAGATATTTATGATACCATATTTCTTACTTATGAAAAAATTTTAGTCAGATTAAATTATTTAGGAACTACAACTAAAAATGGTAAACAGATAACTTATGAGGATCTAAAGAAAGCAATAGATGTAATGATAAAAAAGCATCCAAGCTGTAGATGGAGAAGTGAAAGAGTAAAGAATAAAAAGTATTTTGTTTTAATAGAAGGTTATTATTGGTTGTTAAATGTGTATTTTCAAAAAGAAAGGTCTTTAATAGATGCAGATGTAAATTTTTTTGAAGAAAGAATTAAGCAATACGAAGAATTACTAAAAATTGAACATAATGAAAACTGGTGGAATGAAGATATGGATATTAAACAACTATGCAAATATTTTAATAGAAAAGATATTACTGTTAGAAAAGCAATTAGGAAAATGTATGATAGTGGTTTTGGAGAATATAAGTTTTTAGTTAATGAAAGAGTAGTAATTTCAAAAGAAGGAGTAGAATGGATTTGTAAAAATATATTTAAGCAGAAATATTTGGAGTTATTAGAAAAATATAAAATGGAGTTAACAGAGTTATATATTGAAGAAGGTTATCCGTATGATAATTTTTTTCATAAAAATTAAAATTGATGAATCGAAAAATAGTATAAAGTGTAGAATGTTTTTTTATTTTATGGTACAATAGTTGTGGAAATTTAATGTTATCCAAAGTTATTGTATTTATGGGGGCCAATATATGACTAAGGAATATGAAAGTGAAGCAATGCTTGAAGAAAAGTTAATAAAACATTTAGAATTATTAGGATATTCAAGAATTAATTTAAATAATTTAAATGATGTAAAAGAAAATTTTAGAAAACAAGTAAATGCTCATAATATTGAAGAACTAAAAGGAAAAGAACTATCAGATAGAGAATTTGATAGATTATATACAATGATTACTGGGAAAGGTGTTTTTGCTAGTAGTAAAATTCTAAGAGAAAAGCAATTCTTAGAAAGAGACAACGGAGAAAAAGTATATATAGAATTATTCAATAATCGACAATGGTGCAAAAATATATATCAAGTTTCAAATCAAATAACAAGTATTACAGGTGAAAAAGAAACAAGATATGATGTAACGTTATTTATTAATGGATTACCTTTAATTCAAATAGAGCTAAAAGCGAGAGGAAAAACACTAAAAGAAGCAGTAAATCAAATAGAAAGATATAGAAGAACTTCGTATAAAGAGTTATATAAATTTATACAAATATATGTTGTTAGCAATGGAGTAAATACAAAATATTTTGCCAATACAGATGGAGAAATAAACTTTGGATATACATTTTTTTGGACAGATGAAGAAAATAATAGAATCAGTAATTTAAGTGAATTTTCAATGTATTTTTTAGAAAAATGTTTTGTATCTAAAATGATTGCTAGATATATGGTTATAAATGAAACAGATAAACAGCTAATGGTAATGAGACCATATCAAGTTTATGCTGTAGAATCATTGGTTAAACAAGCTTTAGAAACTAATAATAATGGCTATATATGGCATACAACAGGATCAGGAAAAACATTAACATCTTTTAAAGCAAGTCAAATATTAGCAAATGAACCTAATATAAAGCAAGTATTTTTCTTGGTTGATAGAAAAGACTTAGATACGCAAACATTTGATGAGTTTAATAAATTTGAACCAGGATCAGTAGATTTTACAAATAGCACATATAGACTAGTAAAAAATATACAAGATTCTAGTAAACCACTAATTATAACTACAATTCAAAAGATGGCTAATGCAATAAATAGTCCAAGATATGCTGAACTAATGGAAAAATATAGAAATGAAAAGGTTGTATTTATTATAGATGAATGTCATAGAAGTCAATTTGGAGATATGCATAAAGCTATAAAAATGCATTTTAACAAAGCACAATATTTTGGTTTTACAGGTACACCAAGATTTATTGAAAATAAAAGTCAAGATGGAAGAACAACAGCAGATATATTCGAGAAATGTTTACACAAATATTTATTAAAAGATGCAATTAATGATGGAAATGTATTAGGGTTTTCAGTAGATTATTATAAAACAATAGATGCAAATTTAGATAAGATTGATTATGTAGAAGTCGAAGGAATTAATACAGAAGAAGCGTATATGGCGGATGAAAGAATAAATAATATAACTGAAGGAATACTTACAATGCATCCACTAAAAACAAGCGACATGACTTATACAGCAATATTTGCAACAGCAAGTATTCCACAGTTAGTAAAATATTATAATTGCTTTAAATCTAAAAAAACAGATTTAAAAATAGCAGCAATATTTACATATGGACCAAATGAAGATTATGAAGGAAAAGATGAACTTTCATGCGAAAGCCTAGAAAGAATAATAGAGGATTATAATAAAACATTTGATACTAATTATTCAGTAAACACATTTGACAGCTATTTTAAAGATGTGTCTAAAAGAGTAAAGAATGCAGAAATTGATATTCTAATTGTTGTAAATATGTTTTTAACTGGATTCGATAGCAAAAAATTAAATACATTATATCTTGACAAATCATTAAAATATCATGATTTAATACAAGCATTCTCAAGAACAAATAGAGTAGAAAAAGCAACTAAAACGCAAGGAAATATAGTAAGCTTTAGAACAACAAAAAAAGCAGTTGACAATGCAATAAGAATTTTTTCAGATACAAGTGATCCAGATGAAGTGTTATTGAAACCTTATGAATATTATAAGAATAAATTCATAGAAGTTGCAAAACAACTAAAAGAAATAGTTCCAACAGTAGAATTTGTAGATACAATTCAATCAGAGGATGAAAAGAAAAAATTTATAGTTATATTTAGAGAGTTAACTAAAATATTAATTAAACTTAGAATATTTAGAGAATTTAATTTTACAGAGGAAGAAGTTGGAATATCACATCAAGAATATTTAGACTATAAAAGCAAATATCTTGATTTAGCAACAGGAAAAGAAGCACAAAACAAAGTTAGTATATTAAATGATATAGATTTTGAATTGGAATTAATGTATACAGATAAAATAAATGTTGATTATATATTAAATTTAATGAAGTCAATAGATTTAGCAAATAAGGAACAAACTGATAAAGATATTAAAGAAATTTTGAATAAGTTAGAAAATGCAGACAATAAAGATTTAAGATTGAAATCTGATTTAATTAGAGAGTTTTTAAATAAAATTATACCAACTCTTAATGAAAGTGATTCTGTAGAAGAAAATTACTATAATTTTATGGATGAACATAGAAAAAAAGAAATAGAAGATGTTGCAAAAAAATATGATATTGATATTGGATTATTAAACGATATTATAGGTGAATATGAATATTCTGGAATTTTAGATACAGGAAAAATAAAAGAAAAAATTGATAAGCCATTAATAGAGAAAGTCAATATAACTAAATCAATTAAAGAATTTATAGAAAATTTAATAAATAAATTCAAATAAAAGGAGAAGGAAAAATGAATGTAGCAGAAAAACAAAATAAACAGCAATCAGAGTTACACTCAAAATTATGGAGTATGGCAAATGATTTAAGAGGAACAATGGATGCTTCTGAATTTAAAAATTATATATTAGGATTAATATTTTACAGATTTCTATCTGAAAGATTGGTAAATTATATAGAAGAAAAACTACTAAATCAAGATAAGCTAACATATGAAGAAGCATGGAAAAAAGATGAATATAGAGAAGCAATTATTGAGGATTTAACTAAGGATAGTGATGTTGGCTATGTAATAGAACCAGATTATTTATTTTCGAATTTGATAAAAAAGATAGAAACAGGAAATTTTGATGTATCCATATTAAATAAGGCAATTAGCAAAGTTTCTGAATCGACATTTGGGAATGCAAGTCAACATGACTTCGAAAATTTATTTGAAGATATGGATTTAAATTCATCTAAATTAGGTAGGGGAGAAAAAGAAAGAAGTAAATTAATAGGTACAATAATGCAAAAAATTAATGACATAGATTTTGCATTTGAAGATACAGAAATAGATGTATTAGGAGATGCATATGAATATCTTATAGGACAGTTTGCAGCAAGTGCTGGTAAAAAAGCTGGAGAATATTATACTCCACAACAAGTTTCTAACATACTTGCAAAAATAGTAACAATGGAAATAAAAGACTTAAAAAATGTATATGATCCAACCTGTGGCTCAGGTTCATTGCTATTAAGAGTTGCTAGACAAAAAAATGTAAAAGTAAGTGCTTTTTATGGACAAGAAAAAGTTAGTACAACATACAATTTAGCTAGAATGAATATGTTACTACATAGAGTACCATTTAATAGATTTGATATATATAACGGAGATACTTTGGAAAATCCATATGAAGAACACATGCAAATGAGATTTCAAGCGATAGTTGCAAATCCACCATATTCAGCTCAATGGTCAGCTGATGAAAAATTTATGAATGATGAAAGATTTAGTGCATATGGAAAATTAGCGCCAAAATCAAAAGCTGACTATGCTTTTATTCAACATATGATTTATTTACTAGATGATAATGGTACTATGGCAGTAGTATTACCTCACGGAGTATTGTTTAGAGGGGCTGCTGAAGGTATTATTAGAAGATATTTGATAGAAGAGAAAAATTACTTAGATGCTGTAATAGGATTACCAGCAAATATATTTTATGGGACTTCTATTCCAACATGTATATTAGTATTTAAAAAGTGTAGGACAAACGATAATATATTATTTATAGATGCATCAAAAGATTTTGAACCTGGAAAAAATCAAAATAGATTAAGAGATGAAGATGTTGATAAAATTATAAATGCATATAAAAATAGAAAAGAGATAGAAAAATATTCTCATTTGGCTACTATGGATGAGATAAAGGAAAACAATTATAATTTAAACATTCCAAGATATGTAGATACTTTTGAGGAGGAAGAAGAAATAGACTTAGATGCAGTTCAAGAGGAATTAGAAAAAATAGATGAAGAAGATAAAAAAGTAACAGAAGAACTTAATAAGTATTTAAAAGAATTAGGATTGAAAGAATTAAAATAATAGTAAAAGGATTACATTTAAAAGTGTAATCCTTTTTAGATAAACATTTGTTGAAGTAGAGATTTTTTAAAAAGTTCTAAGTGTTTATATCTCAAATTTTCAATATTAATTTTTGATTCAATAAGATTCAAAATACGAACAATATAATTTTGTTCTTCAATGTTTGGTAACTTAATTTCAAAATTTAGAAACTCTGTTTCAGATAACTCTTTTTGACCAGTCCCATTAGCTAAAAAGGCTCTTTTCCTTATATAATTAGACTGAGATATATAATAATAAATATATTTTGGATTATCTTTTTTCGCAGAAAAACTCATGATTGCATTGGAACAAATACAACCGTCGAAGTCTTTTGTAATAATTGCAATACTACCATTAAAATAATTTTGTTTTCCTATTATAATTTCATTTAGATTCCTAATATAAAAAGGACGAGTATCTGCCATTTCTCTTGATGAAGTAATCTTTGATAATCCATTTAAATTTAATTTTATATTTATTTTTTGAAATTTAGAAGTATCTGATACTTTTTCTTTTGAGCCAGGTAATAAAATTTTATTCAATTGTGTGTTATTCCAATTCATTGAATCTCTGGAATTTAGTAATCTATCAATTAATCCTTTTTTATATATCTTAAGGGCTTCAATTTTCTTTTGCTGTAGTTCTATTTTTTTGTCTAATAGACTGAATAAGTTAGCTATTTTCTTTTGTTCATCAATATGTGTTATTGAAAATTCGTAATTTCCATACTCAATAGAATTGATACCAGGTTGACCGGATCTTATAGACATTATTTTTACCCAATTATTATATTTATTTAATTTAGTTTGCTCAAAAATAAATCTTGAATTATATTCCTTTTTTATATTAGCTCTAATTAGGAAACCTGCAAAGTATAATCTTCCATCAGATTTATTATATAAATAAGATTTTCCAGTACTAGCACCAGTTCTAGCAAATAATATATCATTTTCTTTTACTAAGAATTTATCATCTAAATGCCCTAATGGTGAAACAAGGGTACCACTATATAAAGATGTTTCTTCATCTATATCTGTTATTCGTATATATTTATTTGTTCCATCAAATTCAGTTGCGGCAGAATTCATTCCATATGATATATCAGTAGAAATATTTTTTAGTGTTATTTTTTTCCACTCATCTTTAAATTCTTTAAATCTTAACTTAGGTACTAACAAACTTTCACCTTCAATCTGTCCTTAATATTTAACCTTAATATACTTAATACAAGACATTGTATAATGTATATGGAGGTGAAAAATATGCTATTTAAAGCAAAAAATAAACTATTATATAAAGATTGGATTTGGGATTGGTTGTCGTATAAAAAAGACTATATTAAAGAATCTACATATGCTAATTATTCTAATATTATCTCTAACCATATAGCACCAGACTTAGGAAAGTATTATTTAAAAGATTTAAATAATAAAATAATTCAAGAATTTTTACTTAAAAAATATAAAATAGGAAGATTAGATAATTTAGGCGGATTATCTAGCAAAACCATTAGAGATATTGTTGCAATAATAAAGAGTAGTCTCAAATTCGCAATGAAAGAAGATTTAATATCTAGTTTCAATCTTGACTTTATTTATCCTAAAATTAGCTCAAAGGATAAAATATATACAATTTCTAAGCAAGATCAAGATAAACTAATTGACTACATTTTAAAAAATCAATCTAGTAAAAACTTTGGAATATTATTAACATTGTATTCTGGAATTAGGATAGGTGAACTATGTGCTCTTAAATGGAAAGATATTGATTTTAAAAATAATATCTTAAATATAAATAAAACACTTCAAAGAGTTTATATTAAAGATAAGCAAATTAATAAATCCAAACTTATAATAACAAATCCTAAAACTCATAATGCTGAAAGGGAAATTCCTTTGAATAAAGACTTTGCGAAAGAATTAAAAAAATTTAAAACAGATAATGAAGATTATATATTATCTGGTTCTAGAAAATGGATAGAGCCTAGGACATATCGAAGATTTTTTGCAAGGACTTTAGAAAAAGTAAAAATTGATAAAATAAATTTTCATGGTTTAAGACATACATTTGCAACAAATTGTATAAAATTGGGAGTAGATTACAAAACTGTTAGTGAATTACTTGGGCATGCAACTGTAAATATTACTTTAAATTTATATGTTCATCCACAAATGTCACAAAAGAAAAAATGCATTGATTTAATTTGTAAAAAATTTTCTGAAAACTGTCCTTAATATATTCACTATTTTATATTTTTATGATATAGTATATTTGAATTTTATAACCTTTAAGGTTAAATATTAAGGACAGATTGAAGGTGAAAGTTTGTTAGTACCTAAATTGAGGTTTAAAGAGTTTAACAATGAATGGAAAACAATTAATCTAAAACAAATATTATCATTTAAGAATGGTATTAATGCAAATAAAGATTCTTATGGTCGAGGTATAAAATATATAAGTGTTGGGGATATATTGAACAATACTTTTATAACTTATGATAAAATTAAAGGTTTAGTAGATATAAATGAAAATGTATTAAAAGAAAATAGTGTAGAATATGGAGATATTATCTTTCAGCGTAGTTCAGAAACTTTTACTGATATTGGTCAGTCAAATGTTTATTTAGATAAAGAAAATATAGCAACCTTTGGAGGATTTGTTATAAGAGGAAAAAAAATTGGAAATTATAATCCATTATTCTTAAATTATCTTTTAAAATCTCCATATAATAGGAAAAAAATAATTGTAAAAGGTGCAGGTGCTCAGCATTATAATATTTCTCAAGAAGAGTTAGAAAAAATAAATGTTAATTTTACTAATAAAAATGAACAAGAAAAAATAGCTATCTTATTTAGTCTATTAGATAAGAAAATAGAACTACAAAAACGAAAAATTGAAGCCCTTAAGATATATAAAACAGGACTAATCCAAAGAATATATAACAAAAAATATAATAACAACATCAAAATAGGGAATATAATTACACAAAAATCGATAAGAAACTCAAAAAATGAAGTTAAAGATATATATAGTGTAAGCAATAAAGATGGATTTATATTGCAAACAGAACAATTTCAAGATAGGATTGTTGCAAGCGATGATACAACAAATTATAAAATTGTTGAGAATAATGATTTTGCATATAATCCTGCACGTATTAATGTTGGATCTATTGCTAGAATGAATAAAGAAGAAAAAGGAATAATTAGCCCAATGTATATATGTTTTAGGTGTAATACAAATATAGTACCTCAATATTTAGAATATTTTTTTGAATCATCTAGGTTTATATATGAAATGAATAAAAGGTTAGAAGGAAGTGTGAGAATGTGTTTGTCATATGAATCAATGACTAATATTCCCATAGAAATGCCTAATAAAGAAATACAAGAAAAATTATCTAGTCTTATTAATATTCTAGATAATAAAGTAAAAAGCGAAGAAAAGCAAAGATTAGAGTTAAATAAATTAAAAAAAGGATTATTACAAGAAATGTTTATATAGAGTAGCTTTTGGCTGCTCTATATTGCTATATTTGAAAAAGTAGTGTAAAATGACGATAAGAGGTAAAAGATGTATAGTTATAAAGTAAGAGAATATTTTGAAAATCCAATTAATATGGGAATAATGAAGAATGCAAATGGAATAGGAATAATAGAAAATGAAATATGTAGTGATGTAATAAAAATTTATATAAAAGTTAATTCTAATAATGTAATAGAAGATATAAAATTTGAAGCAAAAGGATGTCCACCAGTAATTGCATCTTGTTGTGAATTAACGAGCTTAGTTAAATGTATGAAAATTGAAGAAGCACTAAAAATTAATGAAAAAATAATTATTGAAAATTTAGGAGGATTACCTAAAGAAAAAGAATATTGTGCAGAATTAGTAGTAAAAACTTTAAAAAAAGCTATATTAAATCTTAAGAAAAGTTTATGAGATTTTGATATAAATAATAAATATCTATAATAGAAATATTTTAATAATATAAAAATAAAAACTTTCTTTTTTGGAAATAATATGATATAATAATAGTATACCAAAAAGGAGAGTTTTTATTATGTTAGGAGAAAAAATAAAATTATATAGAGAAAAGAAAAATATGACTCAAAACGAAATTGCAGAGATTTTAGGTGTTAAAGCTACTACGGTATCTAAATATGAAGCTGGGACATTGGAACCCAATATTGAATCAATAAAAAAATTGTCAGAAATTTTTGGAATAACTATAGATGAATTATTAAAAGATGAAGGTGATTTTGATATTTCAAAAATAAATATACTAGAAATCTTAAGAGAACAAAAAAATATGAAATTAAAAGGTAATCTATATCATAATACTCAAATTATTTTTGCATATAATACAAACCATATAGAAGGCAATAAATTGACAGAAGACCAAACGAGATATATTTTTGAAACAAATTCAATTTTGTTTGAGGGTGAAACAGTAGCTAGTGTAGATGATATATTAGAAACAGCTAATCATTTTAAATTAGTTGATTATATGCTTGATATAGCAGATAAAGATTTAACAGAAGATATAATAAAAGAATTTCATAAAATTTTAAAAGAAGGAACTATGGATAGTAGAAAAGAATGGTTTATGGTAGGAGAGTATAAAAAAATAGTCAATGAAGCTGGAAATATAAAAACATCAACACCGAGTCAAACACCAAAAGATATGGTTAAATTAATGGAGTGGTATAATTCATTAAAACAAATAACAATAAAAGAAATAATAGAATTTCATTTTAGATTCGAGAGAATACATCCATTTCAAGATGGAAATGGTAGAGTTGGAAGAATAATTATGTTTAAGGAATGTCTAAAAAATAATATAATTCCTTTTATTATTTTAGATAAAGATAAATTATTTTATTATAGGGGCTTAAAAGAATACAAAAATGAAAAAGGATATTTGATTGATACTTGCTTAAATGCACAGGATCAGTATATTAAGATGATAGAATATTATTTGAAGTAAAAGGAGTGAAATGATATGTCAGACTTAAAACCAGCAGATATACAAGAAATAATGAGATATATAAGAAGAAAAACTAAAAAAGGGGCAGGGTATGTATGGGACTTTAATGATATAACATATAAAGAGTTTATAAATGGAGCAACAGGATGTAATATTGATGAAGAAAAATACAAAACTAATGGAACTTCAAAAGAAAAGAGACTTAGACAATTTTTTATAATTGAAGATAATGCACGAGTTATTTTATTATTGATGGAGATGGTAGACTATGGAACGAGAAGAAACTTTTTACTAAAAACGCATATAAAAAATATGAATAAAATAATCAAAGAACTGAAAAATCATGAAAAAACAATAGAAATAAACAATAGTACAATAAAAAATAAAAAAGAAGAAGAAATACTTTTAAAAGAAATAAAAGATAAAATTTCAAAAGGTCAATATGTATTTGTTATAGATAGATTACATACATTACTAAAATATAAATATGAAGCAATTTTTAAATCTATAAATAGAGAAATAAAAGGAGAAACACTTGATGCAATATCAGGGGAATTAAACAATATTTTAAGGACTAATGATGTATTCAAGGAAAAGACAACATTTAGTATATTGTCAGCAACAAAAAAGATAATGAAGGATTTTGATGATGCTAGAAATAACAAAACATATGCACATGCAAATACTATCATGGAAAAAAATGAGGCAGAATTTTTGTGCACTTATTTAGTTTATTATTATAATTTTATAAGTAAAATTGATTTTAAAAAGATAAAGATAGAAAAAGGCGAGAATTAGCTCGCCTTTAAAATTTATTCTTTAAAACATCCACCAATCAACTGTACTCCATCACAAAACCCATTCCTATAATACTTTTCATTCCAATAAGAAACATAATCCATAAAATTCTCATCAAGCTGTTCCAATTGCTTCTTAACGTACTTTTTATTCTGTTCAGGGACATTCTTCAAAATTCTCTCAGAAATTTCATCAAAATAAATCCAATGCTTTTTATCTTCTGCACAGGTTAAAGCACCAATTTCATCCTCTCTAAAATCTAACCAATCTTTCAAAATATCATCATTAACTTCTCTTAAATTACTCATAAAATAACCTCCATAAAATTAAAATTTTGTTAAATAAAAATTTGCTACAAGAGTTACAAATCCACGAACATCCGTGTACTATCACTTGGGAAAAAGTTGGGAAAAAACTTCTCAAAAAATGCCCTAAAAATGCACAAATGTTCTATAACTAAAAACTCTTGTAAGTATTAAAATACCAACAAAAACTCTAATTTTCACAAAGTTACAAAAATGCCTCAATCCTCGCTCATAACCCGAAGGTTGGGGAGCAACGTGAAAAAGTTTATTTAGTGGATTTGGATTTTACTCTCACATCTCAAATTTAACTTGTAGAGTTACAATTTTTTTGTGGATTTTTTTATATTTATACTTATATATGTTACTTAAAAATAATCGGATTAACTGTTAATTTTTTTTATTAAATTTGTAAAAATTTTAAGTCTTTTCCTTCCTTTATATTCTTCAAAACATTCTATTTTTTGTTTGATAATATTCATATTTTATTATGAGACTTTTCTCGTTTAAATAAATAACTGACTTCATAGCCAGATTTTATGATATTGCAATTATCTTCGTCAAAATAGTATGCTATATCTTTTTTGAAATTTTTATGATTATATTTTATTGGTACAACATAATTTCCACTATTTTTATTACTGCTATATTAGATTTTTGTGTATTTAAGGTAGCCCATGTACAAATTGTTACTTTTATATCTAATTGTTATATTACGATGGGTATTGTTGGAATTTCATTAGTTTCTTTCACTAATCGTATCTTGTTCTATACACATTCTATAATTTATATTTACATTTTCTTTTTTTACTTCTTTAATATATCTAATTCAACATATTTTATCTTCATACTTTTTCATGTGTACTTTTTTTATATAATAAATATGTTATTGATATTTTTCAATCAATATTTGCGTTTTTTTATACTGATCAGATTATTTATAGTATTGACAATTTAGTCAAGCATATATAAAATAATTATAGGTTTTAGAGTACTGTAAATCTTTGATAATGTAAAACATTCCACAAGCAATCACCTCTAACAACTGTGTTTTAGAGTACTGTAAATCTTTGATAATGTAAAACAGTCATAAATGATACATTTGTGCCTCTTCTGTTTTAGAGTACTGTAAATCTTTGATAATGTAAAACCACCACCTACACCAGATACCGCAGGATCAGAGTTTTAGAGTACTGTAAATCTTTGATAATGTAAAACAATTTAGTAAATTTGAAGCTTGGATTGATAGTTTTAGAGTACTGTAAATCTTTGATAATGTAAAACACATATTGTTATAGCATGTGTGCTTGAACTGTTTTAGAGTACTGTAAATCTTTGATAATGTAAAACGGTTTATTATCTTTTATTGCAATAAGATCAGTTTTAGAGTACTGTAAATCTTTGATAATGTAAAACTAATTTGTCATTACATATAATTTGTTTTACGTTTTAGAGTACTGTAAATCTTTGATAATGTAAAACAACTGCTGATACTTTAAATCTTCCTACACCGTTTTAGTGTACTGTAAGTCTTTAATAATGTAAAATGGAGCTAATCCGTTAAGTTCACAATGTGGACTTTTAGTGAACGGATTAACTCCTAATATAAGTATAACATTAAATAAAAAAAATGTAAATACCTCTAAATATTTTATCAGGATAAAAAAATATTATTTTTTTATCCTGATTTTTTCAATATTGGTATTCAAATAAGTACTATATTGTGATATAATCGTTGAGAAAATTGATAATTGAATTTCCAAGGAGAAAAATATGGGTGAGCTATGGGATATATATGATATTAATAGAAATAAAATTGGTAGGACAGCGGAAAGAAATGTGTATCAATTCAAAAAGGGAGAGTATCATATTGTAGTAACAGGAATAATAATGAATTCAAAAAATGAAATTTTAATAAGTAAAAGGGCTGAATACAAAAAATTTGGATTGATGTGGGAATGTAATGGTGGTTCAATACTAGCAGGAGAAACTAGTTTAGAAGGAATTATTAGAGAAATAAAGGAAGAATTGGGAATTGAATTTTCTAAGAAGGAAGCAATATTTTTAAAAGAAATAAGAAGCGATAAAACTCCATCAGATTTTAAAGACTTATGGCTATTTAGAAAAGATATAGATTTAAAAGATATAACTTTTCCGGATGGAGAAGCAATTGATGCGAAATGGGTTAATATAAATGAGTTTATGGAAATGTATGAAAATAAAGATATTGTTCCTACAGTTGATTTTGGATTAGATGAATATAATAAAGCAATAAACTTAAAACAAATAGAATCATATAAATATATTGGAAATATTGTTCAAGTTAAAGTAGATAGACCAATAGGAAGTAAGCATCCAAAATATGGTTTTTCATATTTAATTAATTATGGATTTGTTCCTAATACAATTAGTGGTGATGGAGAGGAATTAGATTGTTATATTTTAGGGATAGATAAAGCTGTAGAAAATTTTAAAGGAAAATGCATAGCGGTAATACATAGAAAAGATGATAATGATGATAAATTAATTGTTGTACCAGAAGAAAATAATTATACAGATGAAGAAATAAGAAAGTTAACTAATTTTCAAGAACAATACTTTGAAAGTGAAATTATAAGATGAATAAAATATGTTTAAAAATAACTATGAAAGTATTTGAATAAAGAAGAGAAGTGTTCTTTAATTATAAAAAATTGTTAATTTTGATATTTTTTTGAAAGGAATTATAGTAAGATGAGTATTTTAAATAGTGCAAGTGGTAAGTCTGTTTATAGGGGATATAACTACTATAAAGAAGGAAATGTAAAAAAATGTACTCAATTATCAGAGTTTGAATTTGAAGGAGAAGTACAAGGTTCAAATATAAAACCATATTATGTAACTATCAATACCAAACATCCAAAAAAGTCATTTTGTGATTGCCCTTTTGCAAATGGAAATACCATTTGCAAACATATGGTAGCACTATTTTTTGCAGTTTCTCCAGAAGATTTTTCTGACTATGAAGTTTGGATAGAAAATGAATATGAAGAATATGATGAAGATGAAGAAGATTACGATGATTATTACGACGAATATGATAGAAGAGATGATTATAATGGATATAAAAGTAATTTTGAAAGACCAATTTTTTTTGATGAAATATTATTGAACTTTGTAAATAATTTATCCCAGGATAAACTAAAAGAAATTTTATTGGATGAACTTAAAAAAAATGAAGAATATACATTAAACAAATATCTTAAAAATGAAGTTCAAAAATATTGTGAGGATAAAGATGATATAAAATCTATATTAGACAAAATAAATAAAAAATTTTATAGATTTTCACATGATTATGATTACAATAATAAAGATTATACAGAAAATTTATTAACCCAGATTGAAAAAGAAAAAATTTCAAATACATATATAAATAACATACAAATGAAAAACATTATAGATAAAGTGATATTGAATCCTGAACTAGCTACATATGACGATTATAACTGGATTGCTACATTATACAAAAGTAATAATTCGAAAAAAAATGTCCAAGCATATATAGAAAAATTAACATCATTTTTTGATACATTGAAGCATTATAGTATAAAAAATACAATTCCAAAATCAAATGTATTAATAACAATATATTTACTAAATGACTATAATTTACAAGAAACAGCACAATCATTAGTAAAAAATTGCAAATATAAAGAATATGTTGATTATATACTACAAAACTGTAATGATATGAACGAATTATATAAACAATTTAATAAAATTGTAGAAAATGAAAAATATATAAATAAAGAATATATACCAAATATATATTATAATTTTTATCTTAATTTATTAAATGATGATATATATGACAAATATGCATATTACAGTTTTCAACATAATAAAAAAATGTTATACTTATTTGATTTAAAAAAATCATCTAATTTTAATTATTACATAGATAAATTAATGAAAAATACTAAAGATGTAATAGCATTAGAAAATATATATCTATTTTTGAATAAAAAAGAAGAATTATTGAATTTATTATTAAATAAAGAAAATGAACATAGATTAATTGCTAATATAGACAATTTAAAAGATGAATATAATAACGAAATATTAACATATTTAAAAGCAAGATTTTATGAAGTAGTAGAAAATGAAAAAAGTAGAGATAATTATAGAAAAGCTAGCTTTTATGTAAAAGGTATAAGCATGCTAAATAATGGAGAAAGTCTAGTTAATAGCTTAATAAATGAATTAAAAATATCAAAATATTCAAAAAGAGTAGCATTATTTGATGAAATTTATCATGCAATTAAGAACAAATAAGGTGTAAATTGTGAAAAAAATAATTTTTGTAATAATAAATATAATAGTGGTGCTATATACTTACAATTAAAAATAGGTAAATTATATGTATATAATTGTGATAAAAATATAGATAAATAAGGAGGGCAAGCGTGGGAAAGCTTTCATTTGGAATCGATTTAGGAATTGCATCTTTGGGATGGTCTGTGGTTAATTTAACTGATGATAAAATAATAGATAAAGGAGTTTATCTATTTACAGAGGCAAAGAAAGCAAAAGATAGAAGAAATTCAAGAGGTTCACGTAGAAGAAAAAAGAGAAAAAATCATAGATTAGAAAGAATTTATCTAGTTTTAGAAAACAAAAATATTTTTTTAAAAAATACAGTAGAAGATAATTTATTAGAATCTAGAATAAAAGGACTAAAAGAAAAAATTGAAATGCAGAGTATTGTAAATATAATATTTTATTTTGCTAGACATAGAGGATATATTCCTTATAATGATGAAGATGACAAAAAAAGTGAAATAGTAGATAATCTTAGAGAAAAAGGATATTTTGCATGTGAAATTCAAAAAGAAATTTATGAAAATTATGGTCAATATCGTGGTAATGAATTTTTGATTAAAAATTCAGATTACATAAAAGAATTATATAAGATTTTAGAAGAACAGAGCAAATATTATCTAGAAATAGATAGTGATTTTATAAAAGATATTAAAGAAATAATTACATCTAAAAGAAAATTTTGGGAAGGACCTGGTGGTCCGAGAGAAGATCAATTAAATAAATATGGAAGGTATAAGACAATTGAAGACTTAGAAAATTATAGAAAAGATAGTAACTATCATAAATATTTATTTGAACAATTAATTGGAGAATGTAGTGTTTATAAAGGTGAAAAGAAAGCTTCTGCATGGAATTATTATTCAGAATATTTTAATTTCTATAATGATATTGTAAATTTAAGAATTAATCGTCAAGATTTAGATGAAACTAATTCAAAATATTTTGAAAAGATTGATTCAGAAATTTATAAATTAAAAAAAGATTCTATAATGAAATTAAAAGAAGAGGTAGAAAAAAGCAAAATTGTAAATTACCAAACATTATTTAAAAAATTATTCAACGTAGATTTTTCTAACATATTTGGATATAAAAAGAATAAAGATGGAAGTCCAGAAATTGCTAAATTTGAAATAATGAAAAGCATAAAAAAATATATTAAAGACGAAATTTTAATTGAAGAGTTATTAAAAGATATTGATTCATATAATAAAGCAATTTATTATATACAAATATCACCTAGTAAAGAAACTAGATATGAAATTTTAAAAGATAATTTGTCAAATATATATAGTGAAGAGTTATTAACCATTTTATCTAATTTATCTAATAAGAAATTAAATAATAGATATAGTAGTTTTTCTGAAAAAGCTTTAAAAATTTATATAGAATTAATGGAAAAATATAATAATAATTCTTCTTATATTGAAAGAAATTATAATAATGTAATTAAACCAGATGTAGAAGAAAGTTTGATTAAAGAATATTTAGGAAAAGATATAGAAAAGGGTGAATTAAAATACATAAATTCAAAGTATGTAGAAAATATTATTGCTTCTCCTGCTACCAAGAAAGCATTAAGAAAAGCTATAAGTGTATTAAATAAATTATTTTCTAAATACGGATATCCTGAATATATTTGTATAGAAAATACAAGAGAACTATTATCATTAGATAAACAAAAAGAATATGAAGCTAAAACATTAGATAATAAAATAAAAAGAAAGAATGCTATTAAAAAAATTGAAGAGCAAGGATTTGAAGGAAATGATACTAATATAGATAAATATTTATTATTAGATGAAAATGAATTTAAATGTATGTATTGTAATAGGGATATTACAATTGGGAATTGTGAGATTGAACATATATTGCCAATAAGCAAAACAGCAAATGACACATTTTTAAATAAAACAGTTTCATGTACACAATGTAATAGTAAAAAAAATAATAGAACTCCTTATGAATATTTAATGACAGATAATAGATATGAAAGTTTTAAAGAAAGAGTCCTAAAAAATAATAAAATTGCCGAAGAAAAGAAGAAAAACTTATTATTTGAACAAAATATAGATAAATATGAAAAGAGTTTTAAAAATAGAAATTTAAATGATACTGCATATGCTACTAATGAACTTGCAAATCAATTAAATTTATTTAAAAAAGCATATTTAGCTCATAATTTAGGAGAATTTTTGGATTTTAATGTTTTAAGAGTACCTGGGCAATTTACTGGGATAATTAGAAAAAGAAGTAAACTTGAGAAAAATAGAGAATTAAAATATCATCATGCTGTTGATGCAACAATTGTTGCTAATATTCCAAAATTAAAAATAGGTAAGTTAATTAATATGGTTCAAAATGAACCTGATAAATATTGGAAAATTGATAATCTAAATGAATATAGAGAAAAATTGTATGATGAATTATATTTAACAAAAACAATAAAGGAAGAACTAGAAATAGCAGATTTTTCAAATACTAGAGTTTTACAGGAAATAGTTAAAAGTAAAAATGGAAAATTATTTGATGCAAATATTCACAAAGTTATTATTAAAAATGGTGATTATTATAAAATTGAACAGATAGACAATATATATAATTTATTACCTAAAGATATAGAAAAAAATTTTAATGAAAAAAGATTATTCTTATGCAAAGATAATAATATTGAATTATATGACAGATTAATGAATATTGTTAAAATGTATAAGGATAAACAAGTTAATCCTTTTGTAGAATATTGTAATGAAAATAATGTAAAAGAAGGAGAAATGTTTGATTATAGAAAGCATGGAATTAGGCAAAGTGATAATCCTAATAGTTCTGTAGTAATTAGATTAAGATATTTAGAAAAAGTAAATATCCCATATATATTAAATACTGAAAGATTGCCAAAAAGTAATAAGAAAAACAAAAAGCAAGCTTTATTAATGTATGATACAATAAATTCATATTGTACTAGGGTTTATAAAAATAGAGAAAATGGTAAATTATATTTTATGCCAATATATAAAATATTTATTGATACTAAAGGAGAAATAAATGAAAATTTACCATATTATAAAACTGTTTTTGATAATTATGTAAATAAAGATTTTTCTATAATTGCAAAATATATGGATATATATAATAATGAATATGTTAGATTTGAAACTAAAAATGGAGAAATATTTGAAGGGTTAGTTTCAGGTTTTGACAAAACTAACAATAAAATAGAGATAAAAAATTGTTCAAAAAGTATAACATCGAAGACTAAGAATATAGAAAAAATAAAATCTGATATTTTAGGTCTTTACAATTTAAACATTTAGTGGTAATATAATTTTGTAATTGTTTACAGTGCAATTATGTTTTACATTATTAAGGATTTACAGTTTCTCTATTATAAAAGAGAATACTGTACTAAAAGGAGTCTTGAAAAAGACTCTTTTCTTTTTTTAAAATTGTATGTCTTGGCGTATTGTATATATAACAGATGTAGATAAATTAAGTTTAAATTTAAATTCTATACAAATTATACATGAGGAACAAAAATATTTTGTAAATTTAAATGAAATTGCGATGTTAGTTATAGAAGACTATAAATCTATTATAACTACTAGATTATTAATAGAATTAGCTAAGCAAGGAATACCAGTGCTAATTTTAGCAATGAATAGTATGCCTATTGGTGAATATTTTCCAATATCTAACAATTCACGAACTTCAAAAAGAATTTCTGAACAAATTGCTTGGAATGAAAATATAAAAAATAAAATATGGACTCAAATTGTAAAAGGAAAAATTAGTAATCAAATTAATACTTTGAAAAAATTAAATATTTTAGAAAAAATTTCATTGTTAGAAGAAAATATAAAACAAATTAAAAATGGAGATAAGACTAATATGGAAGGAATATCTGCTAGAATATATTTTAAAGAATTGTTCGGAAATGAATTTATTAGATTTAATGAAACAATTGAGAATTATTGTTTGAATTTTAGCTATCATATTATTAGAACAATTATAAGTAAAGAAATAGTAGCAAGAGGATATATTCCTTCAATAGGTATAAATCATAAAAGTCAATATAATGTTTTTAATTTTGCTGATGATTTGATTGAAGTTTTTAGACCTATAATAGATTATTATGTGTATTTAATTTTAGAAGAAATTCTAAAAAGTGAAACTTTTGAATTAAATAAATCAATAAAAATAAAATTAATAGATATCATAAATAATAAAATTGAATATAAAGGTAAAGAATTTTTAATTATAAATGCAATACCACAATATATAAATGATGTTGTAAATTTCATTAATGAAAAGAATGATAGTTTTGAAATTCCTAAATTATTATGAGTGAATCTTTATATAAGCAAGTGAGAGTTTTAATTTTGTATGATTTACCAATGGTAGAAATAGAAGATAGAAAAGAGTATACTAAATTTAGAAGAGATATTTTAAAACTTGGATGTTATCTTGTTCAATTTTCTGTTTATGCTAAGGTAATAAAAAATGAAATTTATTATAAATCATTTATATCTAAATTAAAAAAGATTTTACCAACGAAAGGCGAAATAAGAGTAATTAAAATAACAGAGAAACAATATGAAGATATGATTTTTCTTAATGGATCTAAAAATAATTATGAAAAAAGAATTTCAAATGATAATTTGGTGGTATTTTAATGTATTATTTAAATTATGATAATGAAAATTTGTTTTTAGAACAACATAATAAAATTATTCTTATTAGTTATATAAATTTTTATTATTTTATGAAAAAATTAAAAGAAATGAACAAAATAGAATTGAATGGTTTAAGATTAACAACTAAAAATACTTTAATAATTGATTTAACATCAATATCTCCGTTAATAAATATATTTAATAGTAATAATAATATTATAGTAGATTCATATGTAAAAATAAAACTTAATAATTTAGTTATTAATCAGGAAGATGATGAAATTTTAAAAAATATTATAAATAAGTATTTGGAAAACACTTTTGAAAGCAAATTTGATGATATTGATATTGATTATATAAAACTTTTTAAAGCATATTCTAATTTAAATATTGAAAATGAAAAGATATTTTTTAAAATGCTTTATTCAATAATAAATAGTGATGAATATGAAGAGGTTATTATATTTTATAAAAAAAGTATAATAAATGAATTTAAATTACAAAATATAGAAGAGATAGATAATAAAAAAGTTATTTTATTTGAAATATGCGATAAAAACAGTAAATTAGAGACAAATGATAATATTTTAATATTTGATAAAGAAATTACACAGTTAAGAGTAGATGAGTTATTTGATTTGATTATAAAAAAAAGTAAGAAATATGATATAAAAAATAAAGATACTTATATTTATTTAATAAATAAAATAATATTTTATGCAATTAATGGAAAAGAGGTTGATTTAATGAAAAAATATGAAAATGAGATTAGCGAATTAACAGAAATTTTGAATAAAGAATTTAAACTTAAATTTACAGATACATCAGATTATTTATAGTATTGACAATTTAGTTAAGCATAGATAAAATAATTATAGGTTTTAGAGTACTGTAAATCTTTAATAATGTAAAACTGAACTCCCATCAGTTTGTTATTTACTCTCGTTTTAGAGTACTGTAAATTATTGATAATGTAGGGGCGCTCATTGGGCGCCCGCAAAAATTTTAATGTTACAAAACAAAACTTTATATGATAAAATTCTTATATAAAATAATGTATATGTATTATGGAAAAATTAGATAAAAGATTAAAAAATTAAAGGGAAAATTATATATCAAATAAAATTATAAAAAATTCATTATAATGAAGATATTATAAAGTTAAAAATCCATCTGACTAACTGTTGATTTTTTAACTAAATTGTAGTATTATAAACGCAGTAAAAATATAAAGAAGGAGAAACAAAAATGGGAGAAATATTAGTTTTTGGTCATAAAAATCCTGATACAGATTCAATTGTATCTAGTTTAGTTATGGCAAATCTTGAAAAAAAATTAGGAAGAAATGCGATTAGTTGTAGATTGGGAAGTATAAATAAAGAAACAGAATATGTTTTAAATTATGCTGGTGTAGAAGCTCCAAAATTAATTGAATCAGCAGAGGCAGGAACAGAAGTAATATTGGTAGATACAGCTAATAGAAAAGAAGTATTAGATAATATAGATGAATTAAAAATAAGAAAAATAGTTGATCATCATCAAGTTGCTATAAATACAGGATATCCATTATATTATAGAGCAGAGCCTGTAGGATGTACAGAAACAATAATGTATAAATTATATAAAGAAAATGGAGTAGAAATAGAAAAAACAATTGCTATTTTAATGTTATCAGCAATAATTTCAGATACTTTATTATTTAAATCACCTACATGTACTCCAGAAGATGAAAAAACAGCTAGAGAATTAGCAAATATTGCAGGAATAAAAATAGAAGAATATGGTATGGAAATGTTAAAAGCTGGAACAGATTTAAGTTCTTTTTCTATTGATGAAATTTTAAAATTAGATGCAAAAGAGATTAACTTAAAAGAAGTTAAATCAATAATAGCTCAAATAAATACTGCATCAATACCAGATGTAATGCAAAAGAAAAATGATTTAGAATCAGGAATGCAAAAAGTTATTGATGAAAAAGGATTAGATTTATTTGTATTTTTAATTACAGACATAATAAATAGTAACTCTCAGGTAATTGCTTTAGGAAAAAATGCTAATATAGTTGAGAAAGCATATGGCGTTAAATTAGTTGAAAATACAGCAATGTTAGAAGGTGTTGTTTCAAGAAAGAAACAAGTAGTTCCAATTTTAACAGAAAACGCATAAATAAAATAGAAAATGTAAAATAATTGAAGTTATGTCATTCACTAATATAGAATGATATAACTTTTTTATATAATAGGAAAGTAATCCTTTCCTATTATATAAAAGCGCTACGCGCAAAGATGCACAGAGATTTTCATAACTGAAAATCCCGCGCGACGAACAAATTCACGGAATGCCAAAGAGAAATATTAAAATATAGCTAATATTAAGGCTTTCCGATTTGTTATATACTAGGGAAATTTTCCAAACTTCCTAGTATATAAAGGATTCACCAAAATTTGCCCACAATCAACGGATGCAAATTTTGACATTTTAATATAAAAAAGTCCAATGTTGATATTTAATTTATTTACTGAATAATATTTATGTGATATAATTGCTTTCACATATAAAAAATAATTTGGAGATGATTTTTTGGAAATTAAAAATTTTATAAAGCCTTTTTTTATAGTAATTTTTCTGGTGGCTATTATAATATTTGGAATTGTATTTTTTTATAATAGATATACTTTTGAAGATGAGAATAAACAGTATTCTATGAGATATTTTGTAGAATATGATTCAGATGGAAATGTTGGAGTCATTGATAGAGAAGGAAAAGAGATAGTACATAGTGTATATTTAGAAGTATTTATACCAAATCCAGAGAAGGATGTTTTTATTTGTAAAATAAATGATGATAGTTATGAAATAATTAATTCTAAAGGTGAGAAACTTTTTGAAGAGTATAGTAATGTAAATGTTTTAAAAACATCTGATGGTGAATTTAGTTTTGAAAAAGAAGTTTTATTATATGAAGAAAATGGAAAATATGGTCTTATTAATTTAGATGGAGATATTATAGCAAAAGCAGAATATGATAAAATTGAAAGTTTAAATGGAAAACCTGGAAAACTTTTAGTTCAAGAAGATAATTTATATGGGGTTATAGATAGCAATGGAAAGTTAGTTATTCCTGTTAATTATTATAGTATTGAAGGTGATAATTATTGTACTGAACAAGATGGATATACTCTAACAGGTTATATATTAGGTAAGAAAACTGATGATGGAATTATGTATGGATATATAAGTTCTAAAGGAAAAGTTATTTTGAAAGCTGAATATGAATCTATTGCTAGAATTCCTAATTATAATGATAAAGAAAATATATATTTAATACAGATGAAAAATGGAAAGAAAGGTGTATATAAAAACAAGAAAAAAATAATAGAAAATTTATATCAAAAAATAAATTATTCACCTACAGCTGATATTATAGCTGCTGAGACTACAAAAAGTAGTGTTTTTTATAATTTAGATGGAAAGCAAATTTTACCAAAAAAATATCAAGAATATTCTATAGTTGGAAAATATATTTCAGTATTAGAAGATGATAGCAAGAAATTATATGATAATAATGGAAATTTTATTATAAATAGTCAATATAAAAATATTGAAGCTACATCAAATCCTAATTATTTTATTACAGTAGATGAAAATAATCATTATAGTATAATGAATAAAAGTACTGAAATAAAAGATAATTACATAAATTTAAAATATGCATATGGAGATTATTTTATTTTTACAACAGAAGAAAATAAAGTAGGGGTTTTAAATGTGTGGTCTGGTATAGTTGTGAATCCAGAATATGATAGTATTTTAAAAATTTATAATATAAATGCATTAGAAGCCAAAAAAGGTAATGAAACCACCATCTTTTCAAGTGATATGAAGAAAATATCCACAGTAAGTGATGCAATTGTGGAAAACATAAAAGAAAAATATGCTGTTATATATTCAGATGAAGCAAAGTTATATATAGACGAAAATGGAAACGAAATTTCTAATACGAAAATATTTGATAATACTTTATACTCAATACAAAAAGATGGAAAATGGGGATTTCAAGATAAAAATGGAAATATAAAAGTTGATTGTATATATGATATGGTGACAGAAATAAATGAATATGGTTTTGCTGGAATAAAAAAGGATGGAAAATGGGGAGTTATTGATAAAGAAGGAAATGTTATATTAGAGCCTAATTTTGAAATTGATACATATTATTTTCCAAGTTTTATTGGAAAAACTTATATTGAAATAACAGACACGATTCATTGTATAAAATTAAATTAAAATTGATACTTCAAAATGTTGAAGATAATCTTAGCATTTTGGAGTATTTATTATATATAAAATCTCTAAAGATGGACACAGACTTTATTATAATGTGGTAGATAAAAATCTGCTATTGTTTAGTTACATTATACACAAAGCAATTTTGCAAACAAAACAATACTATTGCTATTTAGTACAAAAAATGATATTATTTTAAATATTATTAAAAAAATATATAGTAGAGGAATTTAAATATGTATGATAATTTTGGAATTTCAAAAGATATAGAAAAATTAGCTATAGAAACTGAAGAAGAAATAAAGGAAATGTTAAAAATAATTGAAAATAGATGCACAGTAAATTCTTTGAAAGTTTTATGTGCTTTTCAAAATAATAATATATCAGATATGCATTTTGGAAGTACAACAGGGTACGGATATAATGATATTGGTAGAGATACCATAGAAAAAGTATTTGCAGAAGTATTAAAAGCAGAAGATAGTTTGGTTAGAACTCAATTTATTTCAGGAACACATGCTATAACTGTGTGTTTGTTTGCATGTTTAAGACCAGGTGATACAATGCTTAGTATTTGTGGAAAACCTTATGACACTTTAGATTCAGTTATAGGAATAGATGAAAATCCTAGTTCATTAAAATCATATAATATTAAATATGAGCAAATTGATTTGGTAAATAATGATTTTGATATACCTAAAATAGTGGACAGAGTAAAAAAGGGGAATATAAAACTGATAGAAATTCAAAGGTCAAGAGGCTATGCTTTAAGGGAAAGCTTAACAATAGACAAAATAGAAAAAGTAATAAAAACAATAAAAGAAGTAAATAAAGAAGTAATAATTATGGTAGATAATTGTTATGGAGAATTTGTTGATGAAAAAGAACCAATAGAACTTGGAGCTGATATAATGGTGGGTTCTTTAATAAAAAATCTTGGTGGAGGACTGGCACCAAATGGAGCTTATATTGCAGGTAGAGCTGATTTAGTTAATTTAGCTTCTGAAAGGTTAACATCTCCAGGTCAAGGAAAAGAAGTAGGACCTACACTTGGAATAAACAAAAACATTTTACAAGGTTTATATTTTGCACCATCTGTAGTAGCAAGTAGTTTAAAAACAGCTATATTTACTAGTAAAATTCTTGAAAAATTAGGATACAAAGTTCAACCAAAGTGGGATGAAAGAAGAGCCGATATTGTTCAAACTATTGAATTTGGAAACGAAGATGATTTGATAAAATATTGTCAGGGAATACAAGCTGGATCTGCTATAGATTCAAATTCGGTTCCAATGCCATGGGATATGCCAGGATATAATGATAAGGTAATAATGGCAGCTGGTGCTTTTACAATGGGTTCATCAATAGAACTTTCATGTGATGCTCCAATTAGACCACCATATATCGCTTTTCAACAAGGAGCTTTAACTTATGAATACGGAAAATTAGGTGTATTAAGAGCAATACAAAATATGTTATATAAGGGGAAAAAATAATGGAAAAGGAAATTGTACTTGCAAGTAATAATATAAAAAAATTAGAAGAAATATCTAAAAAACTTAGTGAATTTGGAATAAAAGTTATTCCTCAAAATGATGCAGTAGGAGATATAGAGGTAGAGGAAACAGGAACTACTTTTAAAGAAAACGCAATACTAAAGGCAGAAGCTATATATAAAATAGTAAAAAAGCCTGTATTAGCTGATGATAGTGGCTTAGAAGTTGATTATTTGAATGGAAAACCTGGAGTTTATTCAAATAGGTTTGCTGGACCAACTGCAACAGATGATGATAGAATAAATCTTATAATAAATTCTTTAAAAAATGCTAAAGATGATGAAAGAACAGCAAGATTTGTTTGTTCTATTTGTTATATAGATAAAAAAGGTGAAAAACATATTTTTGAGAATTATTGTGAAGGAATTATAGCAAAAGAAAAACATGGAGATAATGGATTTGGATATGATCCTATTTTTATGGTAGGAGATATTAGTTTTGCAGAAATGGCTAAAGAAACTAAAAATAAAATAAGTCATAGAGGTAAGGCTATTGATGATTTTGTTTCATATATTAGAAATCAAAACATATAAAAAAACCCTGAATTTATAATTCAGGATTTTTTATATAATAGGAAATTCGAAGAATTTAAAGCATTTGCTGTTTTGCTTAAATTAGATTAAACACAAGTATATCCACCATCAATAGGTAGAACAATACCAGTTACATAGCTTGATTCATCACTAGCAAGGTAAATGGCTCCTGCATTTAATTCTCCTTCTCTTCCATATCTTTGCATAGGAACAGTTTGACTCATATAAGATGTAAATTCTGGAGTATTTAATACTGCAGTAGTTAGTTCTGTTTCAAAATATCCAGGGCAAATTGCATTACATGTTATATTATATTTTGCAAGTTCTGCAGCAACTGCTCTTGTAAAATTAACCACTCCACCTTTAGATGAATGGTAAGCCACAGTTCCCATAGCAGTATTTCCAACTAATCCATACATTGAAGAAATATTTATTATTCTTCCATAATTATTTTTTTTCATTATGTTACCATAAGCTCTTGTCATTTTAAATACAGAAGTTAAATCAGTAGCAATAGTAAAATCCCATTGTTCATCTGTCATTTCCAAAACACCTGCATCTTTACTAGAACCAGCACAATTTACTAAAATATCTACTTTACCAAATTCTTTTTCAACTAAAATGGCTGAATTATTTATATCTTCAGTTAAAGTAACATCACATTTTATAGGAAGTATTTTTACATCAGTGTCTTTTAGTTCTTCTTTTAATTCTTCTAATTTTTCAATTCTTCTAGCAAGAATAGCAAGATCAGCTCCTTGCTCAGCAAAAGCTTTTGCCATTTGTCTTCCAAGTCCAGAACTAGCACCTGATATAACAGCCACTCTACCTTTTAAATTAAACATATTCAAATCCTCCTCAATTTTTATAATATAGGGAAAGTCCTTCAAACTTTCTAGTATATAAAAGTTTTGCAAACACATGCTAATAATAATTTTTTCTCATAGTAATATACCCAAATTTATGGAAATTCATACTATTATAAAAATAGAATTTAAATATGAATTTAATTTGAAAAGTAAGGTTGAATATAACAAAGATATCTAATCTTGAAAAATTGAATCTAAAGATAATTAGTTAAATCGTAAAAATTCACCTTGTATTTTTATTATACGTATGATAAATTATAATATGCTAAGAAAAAAGGAGGATGGAACTAGTATGATAAAAAAACTTATTAAGTCAGTTAGGGAATATAAGCTAGCTACTATTTTAACACCTATTTTTGTTGGTGGCGAAGTAGTTCTTGAGGTTGCAGTCCCATATTATATGGCAAAGCTTATTGATGACGGAATTTATAAAGGCTCAATGAGTGATATTGTTAGAATTGGAATTACACTTATTATTTTTACTATTATATCATTAATTTTTGGTGCACTTGCAGGTCTTAGTGCAGCAAAAGCTGGAAGTGGATTTGCTAAGAATCTTAGAAAGGATTTATATTATAAAGTTCAAAATTTTTCTTTTTCAAATATAGATAAATTTAGTACATCCAGTATAATTACTAGAATAACTACTGATGTTACTAATGTACAGAATGCATATCAAATGATAATAAGGGGAGCAGTTAGATCTCCATTTATACTTATATTTTCATTATTGATGGCTATAAAGATAAATAGAAAAATTTCGTTAATATTCTTTATTTTAATTCCAGTTGTTGGAATTATATTATTTGTTATATCTAGAATTGCTATGCCTATATTTAATGAAGTTTTTAATAATTATGATGATTTAAACAATATTGTAGAAGAAAATACTTTAGGAATGAGAGTAGTAAAATCTTTTTGCTTAGAAGATGAAGAAGAAGATAAATTTAAGAAAAAATCTAATGATATTTTTAGATTATTTTCCAAAGCAGAAAAAATCCTAGCATTTAATGCACCTACAATGCAACTGGCAATGTATACATCTATGATTTTAATTTCATGGATTGGTGCAAGAATAATAGTATTATCTAATATGACAGAACTTACCACTGGTGAACTTTCAAGTTTAATTACATATTCTATTCAAATATTATTCTCAATAATGATGCTTACAATGATTTCTGTAACTGTTACAATTTCTATTGCATCAGGTAGAAGAATATGTGAAATTTTGGAGGAAGAACCTTCAATTAAAAATAAAGAAAATCCAATATATGATGTAAAAAGCGGAGATATAGAATTTAAAAATGTTGCATTTAGTTATGTTGGAAGAAAAGATAAAGAAGTATTAAAAAAAATAAATATAAAAATAAGTTCAGGAGAAACTGTTGGAATAATAGGAGGGACAGGTGTTGGAAAATCTTCACTTGTAAATTTAATTCCAAGATTATATGATGTTACAGAAGGTGAACTTTTAGTGGGAGGTAATAATGTTAAAGATTATGATATAAAATCTTTAAGAGATGCAGTTTCATGTGTTTTACAGAAAAATGTTTTGTTTTCAGGAACAATAAAACAAAATCTTCGTTGGGGTAATGAGAATGCTACAGATGAAGAATTAATTGAAGCCTGTAAATTAGCACAGGCTGATAGCTTTATAAATGAATTTCCTGAAAAATATGATACATATATAGAACAAGGTGGAACTAATGTATCAGGTGGTCAAAAGCAAAGATTATGTATAGCAAGAGCATTAGTTAAGAAACCAAAAATTCTTATTTTAGATGATTCAACATCTGCAGTTGATACAAAAACAGATAAAAAAATTAGAGAAGCTTTTTCATATAAAATTCCTGATACCACTAAAATAATTATTGCTCAAAGAATATCATCAGTTGAAGATTGCGATAAAATAATTGTAATGAATCAAGGTGGGATAGATTCTATTGGAACACATGAAGAATTAATAAAAAATAATAAAATATACAAAGAAGTATATGAATCACAGACAAAAGGAGGTAATAGCGATGAATAATAAAATACAAGATAAAAGACCTCAAATAAACATGAAATCAGTTAAAAGATTATTAAAAATTATAACATCTACATACAAAAAAAGATTAATTTTAGTTTTTATTTGTTTACTTATTAGTTCTGTGGTTTCTGTTTGTGCTCCTTTATTTACGCAGAGACTAATAGATGATTATATAATGCCACTTCTTACTGTAGAAAATCCAAAATTTGATGGACTTAGAAATTTAATATTTTTAATGGTAGCAATTTTTATGACAGGAGTAATTACAACATTTATTTATAATCGTTTGATGGTTGTAATAGCACAAGGAACTCTAAAAAAGATTAGAGACACGATGTTCACTAAAATGCAAAAGTTGCCTATAAAATATTTTGATACTCATTCACATGGAGATGTGATGAGTCACTATACAAATGATACAGATACATTAGAGCAAATGATTTCACAACATATGCCTCAACTTGTATCATCAATATTATCATTAATTTCTGTTGTAATATCAATGTTTATACTAAATATTCCACTTACAATATTTATTTTATTATTTGTTTTAGTTATGATAAAAACCACAAAGTCAATCACTAAAAGAAGTGGTAGTTATTTTATAGGTCAACAAAATACTTTGGGAAAAGTAAATGGTTACATTGAAGAAATGATAAATGGACAAAAAGTTGTCAAAGTATTTAACTATGAAGAAAGAGCCAAAAAAGAGTTTGATAAATTAAATGAAGATTTATATAATAATATGTATAAAGCGAATAAATTTTCAAATATTTTAATGCCAATACTTAATAATTTGGGAAATTTAGAATATGTATTAGTTGCAATATTAGGTGCATATCTAGCAATATCAGGAAGAGTACCAGGACTAACAATAGGAGTTATAGCGTCATTTTTAGCTTTAACTAGAAGCTTTAATCAACCAATAAAAAACGTTTCAAGTCAAGTTAATATGGTAGTAATGGCAATAGCTGGTGCAACAAGAATTTTTGCATTAATAGATGAAGAGCCAGAAGTAGATGAAGGTTATGTAACTTTAGTAAATGCTAAGATTGATAATGAAGGTAAAATAGTAGAAACAAAAGAGAGAACTGGACATTGGGCATGGAAACATCAACACCATGATGGAAGGCTAGAATATGTTGAATTAAAAGGTTATATAGAGCTAGAAAATGTGGATTTTGGATATGAGGAAGACAAATTGGTTTTGCATGATATTTCATTATATGCAAAACCAGGTCAAAAAATAGCATTTGTTGGTGCAACTGGTGCAGGAAAGACTACAATAACAAATTTAATAAATAGATTTTATGACGTAGAAGATGGAAAAATTAGATATGATGGAATAAATATAAATAAAATAAAAAAAGAAGATTTAAGAAAATCATTAGGCTTAGTTTTGCAAGAGACTAATTTATTTACAGGAACAATAAAAGAAAATATAAAGTATGGAAATGAATATGCTACAGATGAGGATGTTATAAATGCTGCTAAAATAGCTAATGCACATGAATTTATTTCTATGTTGCCTGATGGATATGATACTATGTTAACTAACAATGGAAGTCAATTATCACAAGGACAACGTCAACTATTAGCTATTGCTAGATGTGCTATAAATAATCCACCAGTAATGATATTAGATGAAGCTACTTCAAGTATAGATACAAGAACAGAAAAACTAGTTCAAGAAGGTATGGATAAGTTAATGGAGGGAAGAACTGTATTTGTTATTGCTCATAGGCTTTCAACTGTTAGAAATTCAAAAGCAATTATGGTTCTAGAACATGGAAAAATAATTGAAAGAGGAACACATGAACAACTTATTGAACAAAAAGGTGAGTATTATCAATTATATACTGGTGCATTTGAACTAGAATAATATTTGTTATATAACTTGATAAAAATTCCATTATATGGTATAATTAAATTCATGAGTGGTTTAATACAGTAAGACCAATTTACTGTGTATATATAATATAATGAAGGAGGAATTTCGAATGAAGTTCTCTAGTAAGAAAAAAGCAAAGATGCGGAAATACCGCAACAAGCGTAAAAAGCGCTCGTACAACCAGGTAATACGTTCCATTGAATTTTGCAGTTGGGAGTGGCAAGATGAAAAAGGTAAAAGATGGCTAGCTCTTGATGGAGCTACATTTCGTCACGCTTATTACCTTTTGGCAAAATGCACCACTTCGAATGAGGTGGCAATTTTCAAAATGGTAAACGAATATATTTTTGACAATGTAAGGCTTTCACCTAAGAAGGTCCTGAAAAACAGAAGAACATTTTCCAGCCCTTCGGTTTGGAAACTGAAGTCTGATGTTAAGATATCCGATGAAGGAATTGTCGAGAACGTCGATATTGGTGCACACATAAAACTTAAAGATTATGTCCCGTGCATTATCGGTGTAATAGACCTTTACTGAATTATTCCTCTGTTATCATATTGGTCATGATAGCAGAGGTTTTATTATATACTAGGAAAGTTAGAATAAAAAAGCTTTACTAATATTGGTGTTAATCTAATTATTAGATGAGAAAGTAAATTTAACGTACAATATAAAAAGTAATATAAAATTTATAAAAGGATAGAGAAAATATAATGAAAACTATTGTGATTGGTGGAGGACCTGCAGGAATGATGTCTGCAATTACTTCTAGCCAAAGTGGTAATGAAACAATATTAATTGAAAAAAATAATTCGCTTGGAAAGAAACTTTTAATAACTGGGAAAGGTAGATGTAATATAACTTCCTCATTAAATATTGAAGATTTTATATCAAATATACCTGGAAACGGAAAGTTTTTATATAGTGCATTTCAAAATTATACAAATAAAGATATTATAAATATGTTAAAGCAAAACGGTTTATCTGTAAAAAATGAAAGAGGAAATAGAATATTTCCAATTACAGATAGAGCTATAGATGTATTAAATTGTTTTATAAAAGAAATTAAAAAGAATAAAGTACAGGTAATGACAAATTGTATAGTAAAAAAAATTTTAAAATCTAATGACAGAGTTTTAGGAGTTGAATTGGATAATGGTAAGATTATTAATGCTGATAAAATAATATTAGCAACAGGTGGAAAATCATATCCTATAACAGGTTCAGATGGTAATGGATACAAATTGGCTCAGGAATTAGGACATACTATTACAGAATTAAAGCCATCAATAGTACCACTATTATCTGATAAATATATTTGCAGTTCAATGCAGGGATTATCACTTAAAAATGTAAAAATAACAATTATAGATGAAGAAAAAAATAAAAAAATATATGATGACTTCGGAGAAATGTTGTTTACACATTTTGGTGTAAGTGGGCCAATAATTTTAAGTAGTTCAGCTCATTTAGTTAGATATAAAAATATAGACGAATTATTTAAACAAAATAAAATAAAACTAATTATAGATTTTAAACCTGCACTTTCTATAGAAGAATTAGATTCTAGGATTTTAAGAGATTGGGATCAATTAAAAAATAAGGAATTCAAAAATAGTTTAGATAAATTGTTACCAAAAAAGGCTATTAGTACAATAATAGACCTTTCCAATATTCCTAGTAATAAAAAAGTAAATGAAATTACAAAAGAAGAAAGAAGATTTTTAACAAAGGTAATAAAAGAATTTACTATAGATATAAAAGGCTTTAGACCAATACAAGAGGCAATAGTTACATCTGGTGGAATTTCTATAAAAGAAATAAATCCTAAAACTATGGAATCAAAATTAGTAAAAGGATTATATTTTGCTGGAGAAATAATAGATGTAGATGCATATACAGGAGGATTTAATTTACAAATAGCATATTCTACAGGTTATACAGCTGGAATATCAGTTTAAAAGTCAAAATAGAGAGGTAATAAAATGTTTAAAACAATTTCTAGAAATACTACAGTAGAGCTAGTGGAAAAGAAGTCTAAATTTATAACTAATTTATTGTATGTAGAGAGCAAAGAAGAGGCAGAAAATTATATAAATGAAATAAGAAAAAAATATCATGATGCTAGACACAATTGTTATGCTTATAGTATTTTTTCAGATGATAATATTATTAATAAATTTAGTGATGATGGGGAGCCATCTGGTACAGCAGGAGCTCCAATGCTTAATGTTATAAATTCAAACGGTATTACAAATGTATTGGCAATTGTTACAAGATATTTTGGAGGTATATTACTTGGAACTGGTGGATTAGTAAGAGCATATTCTGAATCTGTAATGCAAGCTATACAAAACAGTGAAATTATCAATAAAGATTATGGCATAGAGGTAGACTTTTTTGTTGAATATTCAGAATTAGAAAAAATAAAATATTATTTTAAACAAAATAATATAAGAATTATAAATATAACATATGAAGAAAAAATAAAAATAAAAGTTGAAACTACAGAAGAAGAGTTGAAGAAAATCGAAGAGAAAAAAAATGAATTAAATTTTAAATTCTTAGAGTATATTATATGTTGTAAAAAAATTATAACGTATTCAGAAGAACATAAAATAATTTATTAAATATTTTTTGTTGTTAGCAAATTTTTAAATTGACAATTATCGACTAAATTTTTTAAAATTATTATTCTTTATAACTAATAAAAAACTATAAAAATATTATTATAATATTTTAAATAAAAAGTTCAAAGTCGAAAAATGTCGAAAATTGCGATGAGTTTGTGTTGCATAATGAATTTTAGAAATATATAATCTTATTCGTAAGAAAAATAGCTTACAACAAAAGATAATATTTAGGAGGGATACTGTTTTGAAAGAAAAAATTAAAATTTTAATTGCTGATGATAATTTCGATTTTGCATCAACAATAGCTACTTACATAGAAATGCAGGAAGATATGGAAGTTTTAGCAATAGCTATTGATGGACAAGAAGCTTTTGAGAAAATTCAAGAGTTAAAGCCAGATGTTGTTTTGATGGATATGATAATGCCTCATGTAGATGGAATAGGTGTATTAGAAAAATTAAATAGTATAGGAGAAATGCCGATTTGCATAATGATTTCTGCTGTGGGACAAGATGATATAACTGCTAGAGCTATTGAATTAGGTGCAAAATATTATATGGTAAAACCATTTGACTTAGATTTAGCAATGAAAAGGATAAGAAGTTTAGTAAAGCCTAAATTAACAGTAATAAATTCCAATGTAAGAGAAATAAAACCATCATATATATCATTAGATAATTCTGTAAATAAAGAAAATAATATAGAAGCTAGAGTTACAAATATAATTCATGAAGTAGGTGTGCCAGCTCATATCAAAGGGTATCAGTATTTAAGAGATGGAATTATGATGGCAATAGAAAATGTCGAAGTTATAAATCAAATAACAAAGAGTTTATACCCAGATTTAGCTAAGAAATATCATACTACTCCTAGTAGAGTAGAAAGAGCAATTAGACATGCAATTGAAGTTGCATGGAATAGAGGAAGACTTGATGCGATTGAAAGAATTTTTGGTTATACAATTAATGCAAATAAAGGAAAACCTACAAATTCAGAGTTTATCGCAATGATAGCAGATAAATTAAGATTGGAAATGAAAAGTGCTTGAAAAATATAAATGGTTTTTTTAGAGTAATGATATGACAGTTATGATAATCCATACTGAATGCTACGAACTCTATAAAAATCATGATAGATAAAGCAAAAATTAGTATACATTGAAATTAAATAATGCTATAAAATTTAATGGTAAAAAAACTCCATATGTTTAAATATATGGAGTTTTTTATTGGTATTTGAATCCCCCCTGTTATACAGGGGGGCTAGAAAGCTTCTAGCTATGAGTAAAAAATTCTCCCTAATATGATATAATAAATGTGGTAGCCAACCGCAAATATTATAAATAAGGGGGAAGGTGAAGACATTAATAGCTTAGCACATAGCACATGGAATTGCAAATATCACATAGTGTTTGCACCAAAGTATAGAAGAATGGAAATATATGGAGAGATAAAAGTAGATATTGGGAAGATTATAAGATATTTCAAAAGAAACAGGATTTGTTTCACTTTTTTTGACTTAATATTACAGCAATTGTACAATTTCATTACATTTTAATTATTTTTGTAACAATTTGCACTAAAAATACTATTTGTGATAGAATTAGGTTGTATAAATGAAGATACTATATATTTTGGAAGAGAATCCGAATGAATGAAGAATTTTTTATAAACCAAAGGCCAAAATGCTTGAAGAAAAATCTAATGTAATTGGTGATGCTGAACTTTTGCTTAATGAACAAAAAGAAAATTTAGAAAGCGATGATTTACTTAATAAAACAGAAAAAGAAGAAATTGGATTAAATGATTTTATATATACAGAAACTGAAAAAAATATTTTTTAGAGTTTATAACAATATAAAAAGTGGAATTGTTAAAATGGAAGACTTAATGCTAGAAGATTTAATAAAAGTTCAATTAATGATGCAAAGCTAATCAAACATTCTTGATAAAAAGATTAGTATTACTGAAGAAGAAATAAAACACATAAATAATGAAATCTATTAAAAAGGAGAATTAATTAAATGGAAAATCGATATAATGAAATGGACACTTTTCTAAAAGAATTAATGAAAAGTGCAATGGATGGAGAAAAAGTTGGAGATAGAGAAGTATATGATAAACTTAAAACATTTGGAATGAGTAAAGAAGATTATACAATTACAGAAGAAGATATAGAAAGTAGTACTATGAAGGATACCAAAATAGGCGATGATAAATGGTTTGCAAAAATGGGGATTATTTCAGCTTGCAGAAGGAATAATACAAGATTTGTATCATGGTTACCTGAAGAGGCTAAAAAAGGAATTAACGAAGATACAAGTCAACCACTTATTCCTTCAACACAGTATTTTTCAAGGAATATAGAAGTGCCATATTTTCGTAAATTTCTTCATAGAGGAGTTATAGAGTATTCTTATGAATTTACAAGAATAAATTGGGGAAAATTTCCAATTAAATTATATATACCAATAGGGAAAAAAGATTCATTAAATTTTATTATGAATCTAATTTATTTCATTGAAGATTCAGATATATGGCATCAATCAAAATTGGCTTCAGATATAAGAACAGATGACATGGTAATAAGAGTCTATACTCAAGAGGATGCAAAAAAAATTATAGACTTTGTAAATAAAAATAAAGGACAGACATTATTAGAAACAAATCCATTTTTGATGAGAAATGGAAAGGTAGGACTTTCAGTGGATGGAAAACAATCATTTAATCGTTCTACTGCTTATTTGATTGCAGATTATATAGAAGAATGTAAAAATAATGGAAAGCAAGAAGAAATCGGATTAGAAGATTTTAGAAATTATTTGCAAGAAAGATATAATAAGATATACGAAAAAGGAGAGGATATAGATACTATTTTAAATTATTATCATAGAGCTAGTAATGAAAGACAGATATTAGACATGAAGGTTATAATGGAAGCACTATTAATGTCAACAGATCCTGAAAAGGATGCTAGTGACTTTTTGGAATATTGGAATTCAATATATGGAATTGAAAAAAATAAAGAATTTAAAGCTATAATAAAACAAATGCTATATAAGGATAATAAAGATGCTTTTACAGGCTTCCCAGAATTACCAAAAGATTCTACAAAAGCAATTGATGAAAATAGAGAATTTAAAGAAAGATATGCAATGCTCGAAGAAGGAAGAAGAATTCAAAGAGAAAAAGTGGCTGAAGAATATCGTAAAAGTGAAGCTGTAAGAATTGAACAGGAAAAGGCGGGAGAAGCTGAGGAAAAGAGAAAAAGAGAAGAAGAGATTAGGACTAGAATTGAAAAAGAAGGTGAGAGGAAAAAAGCAGTAGAAAAAGCACACCAAAAAGAACTTGAATGTCGCAGAAATGATCCTAATTATCAAAAAAGATTTGAATATTTTAAAGAATTACGAAATCTTGCAACAGAAAAAGGCGATACGGTTATGACAAATAACTTAAATAGATTATTGAGAGTTGTTGGAATAGAAAGTGACGAAGAACAAAAAAAGAGCAACGAAGAACAAAAAAGGAACAACGAAGATGATGAAAGATAGAAAATTTTGTTATTTTATAAAATTGTTAACAAAATCTGTACAAAAACCGACATTTACTTTTTCTTAAAAACTAATATAATTATATTATCCAATTTTTAAAGCATTACGTACAATTTTATAAAAAGTTTGAAAAAAAAATACTTACATGTTATAATGATTTTGTAATAACTATTACTTAAGAAAAATATATTAAGAGGTTTTAGAATGCATAAAATAATAAAAAAGATTGAAAAAATTTTTAATGGAATGAATGAAAAAAATCAATCTGTTTTTTTACTTTCAGTTATAATTATTTGTGTAATTTTAGTTTGTATAGGTGTGGCTATAGAAGTTTATATAAGTAACAAAAATGAGAATTCAATTGAGGCAAAGGTGGGAATAGGTAATACAAAATCATTTAAAGAGTATGAAAGTATAAAAAACAATTTTAATGAGTTGTTTACTAATGAATTAAAATGCGATCAAGATATATCTATTAATAAGACTAATCCTGATAAAGATATTGTATATTCTGGATATGATTTATTTAGTAAAAATGAAGATTATTATTCTGTAATTGCAAAGATACCTATAGTAAACATAGATAATCCTAAAATAGCAGAAATAAATCAAAAAATACGTGTAGATTTTTATGATAAAGCTGATTCTATTATGAAACAAAAAGACAAATATATAGATTATAATGTATCATACTGTGCTTTTTTGAATCAGAATATTTTGTCAATTGCAATAAAAGCATCATATAAAGAAGTTGATAAAAATGAAAAAATCATGTTAAAAACATATAATTATGATATAGATAAATTAGAAAGTGTATCTCTTGATACAATTATGGCATTAAAAAAAATAACCAAAAGCAAAGTGCAAAATACAATAGATTCTTCTATTAAAGTAGCATATAATTATGCAAAAGAATACACAGAAAATTATTACAAAAGAAAATTGAATAGTAAAATATATAAAGTAAAAAATACAGAAAATTATTTTTATACGAATGAAGGAAATTTATATATAGTTTATTCTTATGGAAATACAGATGATTCTAATGAAGTAGATGTAATATTATTTGACTAATATATGTTGAAAGGATGATTTGTTTGATGAAAAAAATAACTCTATTAATCACTTTTTTACTAATGATAAATTTTTTTCTAGGAGTTACATATGCTGACGAAGAAAATCCTGGTGTAGAAACTACTGATACTAATGTTGAATCTCAAGTACCAACTGAAGAAAAACAAGATGAATATTTTGAAGTAAAAGCTAAAGTATTGGAGGCTTCTGAACCTAAAAAAATAGAAAATGGTTCTATGGAAGATACTGTTCAAGAAGTAAAAGTAGAAATTTTAGAAGGAGAATATGATACACAAGAATTTACTACGAATTATATTTTATCATATGATATAGAAGGCAGAATATTGGCGTATGAATTAAAGCCAGGGGATAAAGTATGGGTTCAATTAATTAAAAAGCCAGATGGTAAAGCTACTATAGAAATAGAAAATACTATTAGACAAAATTATATTTATTTTATGCTTATTTTATTTTTGCTTAGTATAATTTTAGTTGGTGGTAAAAGGGGAATAAAAGCTATTATAGGGCTTATAATTACAGTTTTAGCTGTATACTTTATTTTAATAAAAGGAATACTTGCAGGGTATAATCCAATAATGATGTCTATATTTACATCTTTAGTTATTATAGTATTAACTTTTATTATAATAGGTGGGGGAATAAACAAAAAAATATTTACAGCTGCCACTGGAACTTTTGGTGGAGTAGTAGTAGCTGGAATCGTAGCATCTATATTTAGTTATTTACTAAAATTATCAGGTGCAGGAGAAGATGCAATACAACTTAGTATAAGTTCTACAAATTTAAATTTTAATTTTAGAGATCTAATTTTTGCAGGAATTGTTATATCTGCATTAGGAGCATGTATGGATGTTGGTATGTCTATTTCTTCAAGTTTAGATGAAATTAGATTAAAAACCAAAGACATGGATTGGCTAGATTTATTTAAAAGCGGAATGAATATAGGTAAAGATATAATTGGAACAATGGCTAATACTTTAATTCTGGCTTATGTTGGAGGAGCTTTGACATTGGTATTATTGTTTATTTCATGTAATTTTTCTTTTGTTCAAATTTTAAATAAAGAAACTATTGCTCAAGAAGTAATTTCAGCTATAGCTGGTAGTATGGGAGTAGTATATACAGTTCCTATAACAGCATTTGTATATAGTTTTTTAAATAAAAATAAAACGATTTATAAAACAGTATCAGATAATAAAGTTGAAGGAAATAGAAGTTTAAAAATATAAAGCATTTTTATTGGAAACAAATGAGGAATTTGCAATCAAATTGCAAATTCCTCATTTGTTATATAATTTACTAATTTTTATCTAAAGAAATCAAATATACTGCCATCTTCAAAATCTTGTTGTTCGTTTTGAGCTGGAACATCAGAATTTGAATTATTAGATTCTGAATTAGAAGGTGTTTCTTCTAATTTTACTTTTATTTCTTTATTTTCATTTTTTCTAACTATAGTAAGTGTAACTTCATCTCCAACATCATGTTGATTTTTTACTTTATTTAATTCTGTAACAGATTTTACTTCTGTACCATCAATTTTTGTTACTATATCTCCTTTTTCTATACCAGCTTTTTCAGCAGGAGAATCTTTTTCTATTTCATGTACGTAAACTCCATCAGGAAGATCGTATTGTTCTCTTACTACTTCAGAAACATAATCTGAAACTGCATATCCTGATATACCAATATATGGTCTCTTTACTTCACCAAATTCTGTTAATTGACTGATTACTTTTGTAGTAGAATTTATAGGAATAGCAAATCCCATTCCTTCTATACCAGTTCCTGAAAGTTTTAATGTATTTATACCGATTACTTGACCTTTACTATTAACTAAGGCTCCACCACTATTTCCAGAATTTATTGCTGCATCTGTTTGAATAGCAGTATATGTTGTGCCTTCATCTGGTATTTCTCTATTTACAGCACTAACAATTCCACAAGTAACAGAACTATCCATTCCAAGAGGATTTCCTATTGCCATAACAAATTCTCCAACCAATAAATCATCAGAATTTCCTAATTCTGCAGCAGGTAAATCAGTTTTATCTATTTTTAAAACAGCTAAATCTGAATATTGATCAGATCCAACTACTGTTGCTTTATAACTTTCTGTATCGTTGTATAAATTAACAGTTATATCTGTTGCTTCTGTTATTTGATAGTATGAAGATGTACTCTCACTAGATATAACGTGATTATTTGTAACTATATATCCATCATTACTTATAATTATACCTGAACCAGTAGCTTCTCCAGTGGATTTACCAAATATAGAGTTTATAGAATATGTTACTTTAATTCCAACAACAGATGGTAGAACTTCTTGTGCAACAGCTACAGCTGTATCTGAATAATCTGATAAATCTATTAAAGTATTAGTATAAGTAGATTTTGTTTGATTTGATGCAACACTAGATGTAGGAGTACTACTAAAATTAAAAATTTTATTTTTTATTTTAGGAACTCCAAAACATGTTCCAATTACTAATGTTGCTCCTAGAATTCCTGAGACAAAAGGAACTAAAACTGTTTTTCCAAAACCTCTAGAATTTTTAACTGGTTTAGCTTTTTTAAAATTATTATTTGTTGAATAGTTAAAATCATCTTCACTATTACTCATATATATTCCCCCTTTGTACATTTTAAGTACCTATAACATATTATAACTAAAAAAATTTTTTATACAATACAAATCATAAATAAATTTGATTTAAATATTGAAAATTTTTTTCTATAAATATATAATACATTTGAAAAATTAAAAATAACTTAAAATAAAAAAATTTTTATTCTAATTTAAACAAGAAGGTATTAAAAATTGAAAGACAAAGAAATAGAGAGATTAAACTTATTAAAAGAAGATGAGTTAAAATTATATGAGAATTCAAAAATAAAATATATATGTGGAATAGATGAAGCTGGAAGAGGCCCGCTAGCTGGACCTGTTGTAGTTGGAGCAGTTATATTACCAAAAGATTCTTTTATTGAAGGAGTTAATGATTCAAAAAAAGTTTCAGAAAAGAAAAGAGAAAAAATTTTTGAGCTAATTAAAAATGAGGCATTAAGTTACAGTGTAGGTATAGTTGATCAAAAAGAAATAGATGAAATTAATATATTAAATGCTACTAAACATGCAGTTACGATTGCTATAGAAAATTTAAAAATAAAGCCAGATTTGATATTAGTTGATGCTTTAACAAATATAGATACTAAAGGAGTTCCATATAAATCAATAATAAAAGGTGATGCCAAAGAATATAGTATAGCTGCAGCATCAATTATAGCTAAAGTAACAAGAGATAGAATGATGAAAGAGTGGGACGAAATTTTTCCACAGTATGGTTTTGCTAAGCATAAAGGATATGGAACTTCTGCACATATCTCAGCACTTAAAGAATATGGACCATGTTTATTACATAGAAAAACTTTTATAAAAAATTTTGTAAATAAATAGTATGTTGTACAAAGGAAGGATATTAATGATGGATATTAGAAATATTATTAACAAAAAAAGAAATAAAGCTGAACTTACAGATGATGAGATAAGATATTTTATTCAAAAATATAATAGAGGCGAGGTTTTAGAATCACAAGCTGGTGCTTTACTTAGTTATATATATTTAAATGGTTTAACTGATAGAGAAATATTAAGTTTAACATTAGCTATGGCTAATTCTGGTGATAAATTAGATTTATCAGAAATATCAGATAATATTATAGATAAACATAGTACTGGAGGAATAGGTGATAAAGTTACTCTTATATTAATGCCACTTATTGCTGCATTAGGATTACCTGTTGCAAAGATATCTAGTAGGGGGTTGGGTATTTCTGGAGGAACTATAGATAAATTAGAATCAATACCTGGATTTAATACAGAAATATCTCTAGAAGAATTTGAAGAAAATATTAGAGATGTAGGAGTAAGTATAATAAATCAAACATTTAATTTGGCTCCAGCAGAACAAAAAATGTATAAACTAAGAAATTTAGTATCTTGTGCAGATAGTCTTCCTTTAGTTGCAGCAAGTCTTATGAGTATAAAACTGGCATCTGGAAGTAATAAAATAGCATTTGATATTACTTGTGGTAGTGGAACATATATAAAAACAAAAGAAGAAGCAAAAAAACTTGGAAAAATGCTTGTTAAATTAGGAAATCAATTAGGCAAAAAGGTTGGATATGTTATATCTTTAATGGATGAACCTTTAGGACATTCAATAGGACATGTATTAGAAGTAAAAGAAACAATTCAATGTTTAAGGGGAAAAATGCCTCAAGATATTGGTGAAGTTGTAGTTGCTTTGGGAAGTGTAATTCTTGAACTTTCTGGAAGAAGAAAAAATATAGATGAAAATAGTAAAATAATAATAGATACTATAAATAGCGGAAAAGCTTTACTAAAATTTAAAGAGATGGTTGCAAGTCAAGGTGGAAGTATAAAATATATTGAGCAACCAGAAGAATTTTCAAAAGCAAAATATATAGTACCAGTTTATGCTACAGAATCTGGAAATATAGAAAAAATAGATGCTGATATTGTAGGAAGTATAGCAAGGTATTTGGGAGCAGGAAGAATGAACGAGGATAATGAAATAGATAAAACTGCTGGTATTGTTTTAGAAAAGAAAATTGGAGATTCAATAGAAACAGGTGGAGTTTTAGCTTATATTCATACAAATGACGAAAGTAAAGTACTAGGAGCAACTCAAAATTTAAAAGAAGCATATAAATTGACAAATAAAAAAGTTGTGAAAAAGTCTAGAGTATTAGAAATAATGTGATAATTAAATGGTAAGTTTATGGACGGGTAATGCTCGTCCAATTATTAATTAAAATGGAGGATTTATGAATATTTTAGATATAATAGAAAAAAAGAAAATTGGGAATTCATTAAATAAAGAAGAAATAGATTTTTTTATAAAAGGATATACAGATGGTAGTATTGCAGATTATCAAGCAGCTGCTTTAATTATGGCTATTTGTATAAATGGAATGAATGAAGAAGAGATTTTGAATCTAACTTTTGCTATGACTAATTCGGGAGATACTATTGACTTTACAAATATAGCAAATAATATTGTAGATAAACATAGTACAGGAGGAGTAGGTGACAAAGTTACTATTATTTTAGCTCCTATAATATCAGCTCTTGGAATTCCGGTAGCTAAAATGTCTGGAAGAGGACTAGGAATTACAGGAGGTACTGCTGATAAACTTGCTTCAATTCCTGGATATGATTTAGAAATTCCAATAGATGAATTTAAAAAAAACGTAAAAAAAATAGGAATAAGTTTAATATCTCAAAGTTTAAATTTAGCACCAGCAGATAAAAAAATATATGCATTAAGAGATTCGATATCATGTACAGATAGTATACCTCTTATTGCATCAAGTATAATGAGCAAAAAAATTGCAGCAGGGGCAAATTCAATTGTCCTTGATGTTACGTGTGGAAATGGAGCTTTTGCTAAGAATTTAGAAGAAGCTAGAGAATTAGCAAGAATTATGAAAAAAATAGGTGAACTTGCCAATAAACCTACAGTTTGTGTGCTTAGTTCAATGGAAGAACCATTAGGAAGATTTGTAGGTAATAATTTAGAAATAAAGGAATCTGTAAATTTCTTAAATGGAATTTATGAAAAAGACGTAAAAGAAGTAGTATTTGAAATTGGAAGTATAATGTTAAAACTAGCTGGATATTCTGATGATTTAGATTACAATAAATCAAAGATGCAAGAAGTAATAGATAATGGAAATGCATTAAAAAAATTTAAGGAATTAGTAAAAATGCAAAAAGGTGATGTAACATATATTGAGAATCCAGAAAAATTTGAGAAAGCAAATTATATTTTACCAATTTATGCAGATAAAGATGGATTTATTTCTAAATTGGATGCTATGGTTATAGGTAAGGTTTCAGTGCTTATTGGAGGCGGAAGATTAAAAAAAGAAGATGATATAGATTATACAGTAGGAATAGAATTGTGTAAAAAGGTTGCTGATAAAGTATATAAAGGTGAACTAATTGCAAATATATATGCAAAAAATGAAAAAGACGCTGTAGAATATTCAAATACAGTATTTAAAGCTTTTGAAATATCAGATTATCCTATTTTTTATAAATCACCTATTATTGAGGTAATTTAATAAATATAAAATAAAAATTATAAATTCAAAAAAGTAATTAATATTGAGTAAACTTTACTACAGTAGTATTTAATAAAATTTCAAATTTATTTTTTAAGATAAAAATTTGAATAAAGTTGAATATTTTGAAAAACAATAATATAATAAAAAGGAAATTATTAGTGAACAAAGGAGGAATGTAAAATTGGAAAAAACAGAAGGTCAAGCTTTAAAAGAAAAACTATTTAATACAAAAAAATCAGGTTGGGAATCTACAAATGATAATGAAAAACAGGAGATATTTAGATTTGCTGATGAATACATGTATTATTTAAATTCATCAAAAACAGAAAAAGAAATAGTTTCAACATCAAAAGAAATTCTACTAAAAAATAATTTTAAAGATTTAAAAGAAGTAGAAAAATTACAAGCAGGAGATAAAATTTTCTATGTAAATAAAGATAGAAGTATTTATGTTGCTATAATTGGTACAGAGGATATAGAAAAAGGTTTAAATATAGTAGCTTCACATGGAGATTCTCCTCGATTAGATTTAAAGCCTAATCCATTATATGAACAAGATGGAGTTGCTTATTTTAAAACTCATTATTATGGAGGAATAAGAAAATATCAGTGGGCAACTATACCACTAAGTCTTCATGGTTTATTTGTAAAACCTAATGGTGAGAAAGTTAGTGTTGTTATTGGAGAGAAAGATGATGAACCAACTTTTTTAATTAGTGACTTACCACCACATTTATCACAAATTCAAAATGAAAGAAAACTTTCTGTAGGATTGAAAGGCGAAGAACTTAACATTATGGTAGGTTCAATTCCATATAATGAAGCAAATTTAACAGAGAAGATTAAATTGAATATATTGAAAATATTAAATGAAAAGTATGGAATAAAAGAAGTTGATTTTACAAGTTCTGAAATAGAATTCGTTCCTTCTTTTAAAGCAAGAAGTTTAGGTTTTGATGAAAGTTTAATTGCTGCTTATGGACAAGATGATAAAGTTTGTTGCTATACAGCTTTGAGAGGAATATTAAATATAGAAAATCCAAAGAAAACAGCAATATGTGTTTTAACAGATAAAGAAGAAATTGGATTTGAGGGAGTTACTGGAATGTGGTCAAAAGTATTTGATACTTTTATAGTTGAGATTATGGATAAGTTAGGAGTAAATAGGCCTAATTTATTAGAGAGAGTGTTCAGTAATTCAAAAGTATTATCATCAGATGTAGATGCAGGATATGATCCAGGTTTTCCAGATGCTTTTGATAAGAAAAATGCATCTGTTTTAGGTGGAGGTGTTACCATTGTTAAGTATACAGGGGCTAGAGGAAAATCAGGAGCATCAGAATCACCTGCTGAATTTATAGCAGAAGTTCGAAAAGCATTTGATGATGCAGGAGTTCAATATCAGTCATCAGATATGGGTAGAGTTGATCTTGGAGGTGGAGGAACCATAGCAGTTTGTTTTTCTCAAAGAGGAATGACTGTTTTAGACTGTGGTGTACCAGTACTTGCTATGCATTCACCATATGAAATTACAAGTAAGTTTGATGTATATAAAGCATATAAAGCATATGAAGCTTTTTATAAGATATAAGGAAAATAGCATACATTGTATGCTATTTTCTTTATATTAAAGGCTTTTCCTAAAATCAATTATCAAATACATTGAAATAATTTAATGTATTTGATAAAATAACATAAAAAATAGGAGGAATTTTTATGACTATTCATAATGAAGCAAAATTAGATGAAATTGCAAAAACAGTTTTAATGCCAGGAGATCCGCTAAGAGTCAAGTATATAGCTGAAACGTTTCTGGATGATTATAAATTAGTAAATTCTGTTAGAGGAATGTATGCTTATACTGGAAATTATAAAGGCAAAGAAATAACTGTTATGGCTTCTGGGATGGGAATGCCAAGTATGGGAATTTATAGTTATGAATTATATAAATTTTATAATGTAGAAAATATTATAAGAATAGGGTCATGTGGTGCATATAAAGAGGATTTGGATTTACTTGATATCGTATTGGTAGAAAATTCATATAATGAAGGAAATTTTGCTAAAAATTATTCTGGAGAAGAACTTCATTTTGTTGAAGCATCTAAAAAATTAAATAATATTATAGAAGAAACTGCAAAAACAATAAAACAGAAATATGTAAAATGTAATATTGCTTCAACAGAATTTTTTGATCCATATTTGCCAGATCCATTAGATTATGCAAAAAGACTTCCAAAAGAATATAATATTTTAGGTTCAGAGATGGAATGTTTTGCTTTGTTTTATATCGCAAAAGTTTTAAATAAAAAATCTGCTTGTTTATTAAGTGTTAGTGATTCTAATTGTAAAAAAGAAAATTTAACAGCAGAACAAAGAACATTTGCTTTTAATAACATGATTTTATTATCATTGGAGTCTGCGAAAAAATTATAAATTATTGACACTTGTTTAAGAATTTAATATAATTATGTCGAATAAAATAATTGGAGGTTATAAAAATGGATGAAAATGAAAATTTAAAATCAAATGAAAATATTGAAAGTAATATTCCAAGTGAATATACGCCAATCTCAATGTGGGGATATTTTGGATATGAGATATTATTTTCTTTGCCATGTATAGGATTTATTTTACTTTTAGTTTTCTCATTTGGTGGTACACAAAATAAAAATCTTAAAAATTTTGCACGCTCATATTTTTGTTTTTTAATTCTAGCAGTTATTATTTTTGTAATATTACTTATAATGGGAGTTGGAATAGGAAAAGAAGCATATAATTCAATTTATTAAAAAAGTATTAGAGGGAAATATGTTAAAAAAAGATTTATATAATATGAGATTTGCAATAATTTTTTTAGCAATGTATTGTATCCCAATGCAGGTTTTATTTGGAACAGTATGTTATTTAAAAGCATTTACTGGGATTCCTTGTCCGGCATGTGGATTAACTCATGCTACATTATATTTGTTTATGGGAAAATTTAAAGAGTCTTTTTTAGCTAATCCAACGGCTTTGTTATGGATAATAAGCATTGTACTTTTTTTATTCGATAGATATATATACAAAATTAAAATAAAAGTATTTCCATATATTTTTATTATAGTAGGGATAATAACTATAATTAGATATATATGTTACTTAAAAATTTTGTATTTATAGTAGAATATTATATAAAATATTGTATATAAATCTAATACAAGGTTATATACAATATTTTTTTATATAATAGGAAAGTAATCCTTTCCTATTATATAAAAGCGCTACGCGCAAAGATGCACAGAGATTTTCATAACTGAAAATCTCGCGCGACGAACAAATTCACGGAAAGCCAAAGAGAAATTATTAATGCTTTCCGATTTGTTATATAATATGAAAGTAAACCTTTCCTATTATATAAAAGCGCTACGCGCAAAGATGCACAGAGATTTTCATTATTGAAAATCTCGCGCGGCGAACAAATTCACGGAAAGCCAAAGAGCAATATTAAAATATAGCTAATATTAAGGCTTTCCGATTTGTTCTTTTAACTTCAAATAGTTTAATTAATAGTTGACAAAATAATAAAAATTTAATATTATAATTATATAAAAATTATATAATTACGTTGAAAAAGAGAAAATACATAAGAAATTATTTGTAGTGAATTAGTGGTAGTGAAAAACTAATAATAATTAGTGTATTTTGGAACTTTGGAGTAATATAAATTAAGGTGGGTTATGAAAATAACCAAGCAGGGTGGAACCGCGGAAGCTACAGGCTTACGTCCCTAGCATGTTGCTAGGAATGTAAGTCTTTTTTGTTTTCCTAGCTATAAAGAAAGGAGAATTTTTATGGTAGAAATGGAAAAAATCGTAAATCTTTGCAAATCTAGAGGATATATATATCCTGGATCTGAAATTTATGGAGGTTTAGCTAATTCTTGGGATTATGGACCTCTTGGTGTGGAACTAAAGAACAATATAAAAAAATTGTGGATGAAAAAGTTTGTACAAGAAAACAGATATAATGTTGGATTAGATTGTGCAATTTTAATGAATCCAGAAACTTGGGTAGCTACAGGTCACGTTGGAGGTTTTTCTGATCCATTAATAGATTGCAAAGAATGTAAGACTCGTCATAGAGCAGATAAGCTTATTGAAGAATGGGCAACAGAAAATGGGAAAGATTTAATTGCAGATGGTTGGACAGATGAACAATTGGTAAATTTTATAAAAGATAATAACATTGTGTGTCCAAATTGTGGAAAACTTAATTTCACAGAAATTAGAAAATTTAATTTAATGTTTAAAACTTTTCAAGGTGTTACCGAAGATTCAAAAGCAGAAGTTTATTTAAGACCAGAAACATGTCAAGGAATATTTGTTAATTTTAAAAATGTTTTAAGAACTACAAGAAAAAAAATGCCAATGGGAATTGGTCAAATAGGAAAAGCATTTAGAAATGAAATCACACCTGGTAACTTTGTTTTTAGAACCAGAGAATTTGAGCAAATGGAACTTGAATTTTTCTGCAAACCAGGAACAGATTTAGAATGGTTTTCATATTGGAAAGAATATTGTAAAAATTGGCTTTTATCTTTAGGAATGAAAGAAGAAAATATTAGACTTAGAGAGCACAGTAAAGAAGAATTGGTATTTTATAGTAAAGCTACGACAGACATAGAATTTGCTTTTCCATTTGGTTGGGGAGAGCTTTGGGGAATTGCAGATAGAACAGATTATGATTTATCTAGACATATAGAACATTCTAAACAAGATTTATCTTATTTGGATCCAGATACAAATGAAAAATATATACCATATGTTATTGAACCATCTCTTGGATGTGATAGAGTTGCCTTAGCATTTTTATGCAATAGCTATGAAGAACAAGAAATTGCAGAAGGAGATGTAAGAACTGTATTACATTTGCATCCTGCACTAGCTCCGTTTAAAGTTGCAATACTACCACTATCAAAGAAATTGAGTGATAAAGCAAATGATATTTATGAAAATTTATCAAAGAAATTTATGTGTGATTATGATGAAGCTGGTAGTATTGGAAAAAGGTACAGAAGAGAAGATGAGATAGGAACTCCATATTGTATTACAGTTGATTTTGATACAGAAAAAGATGGATGTGTTACTGTAAGAGATAGAGATACTATGAAACAAGAACGAGTAAAAATAGAAGATATCGAAAAATATTTGGAAGAAAAAATAGAATTTTAAAAATATTTCAAAAAAATATGTAAAGCTTTTACATATTTTTTTGTTTAAAATTGCAAAATGCTGGTTTAATTAAAATATAAAATGTGTTAACAGTAAAGTTTTATAAAATGGAGTATATGAAAATTATATAAATATGATTATTGAAATAATATTCTATATATAGTAAAATTTATTATATAGTAAAATTTTGGAGGCAAATATATGATAAATTTTTTAATAATAATAGTTATAATAATAGTTATATTAACAATTTTAATATATAATAGAATAAAGAGACTAAGTAATAAAGTCAAACAAGCTGAGTCAACTATTGATGTTTATTTAAATCAAAGATTTGATTTAATTCCAAATTTGGTTGAATGTGTAAAAGCTTATGCTAAACATGAAAATGATTTATTAACATCAATAACAGCTTTAAGGGAAGGGTATAATAATTCTAAAGAATTAAAAGAAGGTGCAAAGTTAAATAATAAATGTGGCGAATTACTTTTTTTAAGTGAAAAGTATCCTAATTTAAAATCTAATGAAACCTTTTTGAATTTGCAAAATAATATTACTAAAATGGAAAATGAACTTCAAGCTGCTAGAAGATTATATAATAGTGATGTTACTATGTATAATAATTATATAAATACATTCCCAGGGAATATTTATGCACAAATATTTGGATTTAAAGAGCAAGAATTATTTGAAATTGATGAGTTGAAAAAGATAAATATTGATGTAAATTTTAAAGGAGTATTGGATGAATAAAGAATTTGAAGAGATATATGAAAAAATTACTAGTGATAATTCTAATAAAGTAATAAATCCATTTAAAAGATTAATTGTTTTTTTACTTTTACTTATTGTTTTGTCTTTTATTAGTATATATTTATTTAAAGATAGACTTGATAATATATTAGTAATATTTTTTATATTATATATTGTATATATTTGTTATTTTATAAAAACACAAAATAAATATATAAAAGATTATAAAAGTAAATTAGTTAAAAATATAGTAAAGGAATTTAATTCTAATTTTAATTATGAAGTAAAATACGATATTGGTGTGAAAAATTATAATAATTCAAAACTACCAGAAAAGTTTGATTTTTTTTCATCAAGAGATGGTATTTATGGCAATATTACCGAAAGTGCAAAATTGAAAATGGCTTATATAACTACAAAAAAGAAAATAGTGGAAGAAAATGGAACAGATACAGTAAATACTTTTAGTGGAATTTTTGGAATGGTAAACGTAAATAAATATATAAAGACATTTATTGAGATAAAAACAAACGATATAAAACAAAATTATAATAAAAAAAGAATTGAACTTGAATCTGCTGAGTTTGAGAAAAATTTTGATTGTTTTGCTGATAATAAAATCATTGCTCTCCAAATATTTACACCAGAAACAATACAATGCTTTACAGATGTATATAATATATTTAAGGTACCAATGGAAATAAATATAATAAATAATACTATTTATTATAGAGCAGTAATAAGGGATTTCTTTGGTCCACCAAAATTTGGAGATCCTATGAATAGAGAGTATATAGAAAATATTTATAATTTATTGAATTCATTTGATAAACTGATGAAAACAATTTCAGAAAGAATGTTGGATATATGAATAATGGGAGTAATATTATTATCTGAAATTAAAATTAAATAGAAAGAAAATATTAAAAGTATTAAAATAAGATTTAGAATATTTAAAATGATAAAAAAATCATTAAATGTGAGAAAAATGTGTTTCACTTAAATGTTGTAATTTATATTTTTAATACTTTTAATATTTTTTTATAAAAATTGTTGACAATGAATACTTTTAATGATAAAATTACTTTCGGTTATTGATAAAAATAATCAATAATATGTCTCAAAAGCTACATATAAAAAAATTTTAAAAAAATGTTGACAATGACATTTGAGCATGTTAAAATAGAATCGTTCTCACAAAAAAGAACGACTAGAACAGAACATTGAAAAGTAAACAATAAACAATAT
>CANRKJ010000007.1 GCA_947631185.1 uncultured Clostridia bacterium
TGTCATGCTAAAAATTAGTAATACAAATTTTTTTTAATTTTTCTATAAACTCTTGATTTATGTTAGCAAGTTTCCTAGTATAGAACAATAGCGGACATTTATATATGTCATACAATATAAATTTATTGCAAAGTCCGCGTCCATTGTTCGCCCGCCAAAATTTCTTTAGAAATTTTGTGTGGATTTGTGGCGAAGCCTTTATATAATAGGAAGTTCGGAGAACTTTCCTATTATATAAAAAAGAATATAAGTTCCCCCTCGTTATTAAAAATTTATATAACTTAGGTTCACTTATATTCTTACTCTTTATTTATTTCATTTTCACTAGTATTTTCTTGATGATTTGAAATCAGCTTTTGTCTAAAAAATTCTTTATAACCCATTAAAAAAATTAATATCATGATTATAGCAAAAGACAAGGCTTTCCAAATTCCACTATCAATCCATATTATTGCAAATATTCCAAATACTGCACTTAATCCATATAAAATTAAAACAGCTTGTTTTTGAGTAAATCCTTTTTTTAACATTCTGTGATGTAAATGTTCTGAATCTGGTTCCACTATAGCTTTTATCGATTTTCCTTTTATAATTCTTCTGATAATAGCAAACAATGTATCAAATATTGGTAAAGCCAAAACTATTATTGGTGCTACAATTACTATTGCTGTATAAGTTTTCGCAATTCCAAAAATTGATATAATTGATAAACAATATCCTAAAAAATTTGAACCTGTATCTCCCATAAAAGTTCTAGCTGGGTTAAAATTATATGGAAAAAATCCCACTAATGCTCCACACAATGCTGTTATTAAAATTACTGCAATCATAGGTGATTCGTTCAGCGAAAATATCATTAACAAAGAAATACATGAAATTATTGAAATTCCTGTTGCTAGTCCATCTAATCCATCAATTAAATTTATAGCATTAGTAACTCCAACTATCCAAAAATACGTTATTAAAATATCTATAACTTTATTACTAGATATCTTTATGAATGGTATATCTATATTATCTATTTTAATACCAAATAATATACAAAATGTAGCTGCTATTATTTGAGCCAACAGTTTTACTATCGCAGGTACACCTCTAATATCATCTATAAAACATACTAAGGAAATAATTCCTCCACCTATAGCAAAACCCAATAATTTTATCTGATATGCGTCTTTTTTCAAATCAATAGTATCTTCTATTGACAAAACTACTAACAAATAAAAAACAGATACAATAAATCCTAATAAAACAGCCAATCCACCTAATCTAGGCATTGTAACCGTATTAATTCTTCTTTCATCTTTTGGGCTATCTACTGCTCCTAGCTTTTTTGCCAGCTTAATTGTATAAGGAGTTGCCATAAAAGCTGTCATAAAAGCTATTGAAAAAGCTATCAATATATTCCCCCACATTGCATTACCACCTACTTCATATTTTCTTTTTCGATTTCTTCAATCATTTCTAATCTTTCTTTATATCTACCTTGTTTAAATTCTGTTGCAATCCATGCTCTAATTGTTGCAATTGCTTCTGAAGTTTTAATATTTTCTGAGCACAATACTAAAACGTTTATATTATCATCAGATTTTGATGCCATAGCTACTTCTTTATTAAAACATAATGCAGCTCTAATTCCCTTAAATTTATTTGCAGTAATTGTCATTCCTGCACCTGATTTACAAATTAAAATTCCACTATCAGCTTCTTTTTTCTGAATAGCTTCTGCAACTTTTTTTGCATATATAGGATAATCAGTTCTTTCTTTATCATAAGTTCCATAATCTTTAAATTCTATATTTATTTCTTCAAAATATTTTTTAATTTCTTCTTTTAATTCATATCCTCCATGATCTGCACCAATAGCTATCATATGTACCTCCTATTTTCACTTTCGTGATATTATCTTTTATTAGAATATATTTTTTTTACCACTTTGTCAAGTTTTTTGCTATTTTTAAGCTTTTTTATATAAATTTTAAAAAATGTCTTGCATTTTAACTGCTATCATGTTAAAATATTGAAAGTGAATTTTACATTATCTAGAAGGAGGTGCTATAAGATATGCCAAATATTAAATCAGCTATAAAAAGAGTTAGCGTTATAGAAAAGAAAACATTACAAAATAATATGATAAAATCAGCTTATAAAACAGCTGTTAAAACTTTTGAATCTGCATTAGAAGCCGGAGATAAAGCTAAAGCTGAAGATACATTCAAAGTGGCTGTTAAAAAAATCGACCAAGCTTGCACTAAAGGTGTTATAAAGGCAAATACAGCTTCTAGAAAAAAATCAAATTTAGCAAAAAAATTAAATACAATTAAATAGTAATATAGAAAATCTAGCATATTGCTAGATTTTTTTGATTAGATAAATTTTTATTCATTCATTAATAATTCTAATATTTCTTCTGGTACATATTCAGATATATCTTTTCCATATTCTAAGAGTTCAACAACCATACTTGAACTTGTAGAACCATGTCTTCCCGCTCTTATATAAATTGTATCTAATCCAGAAGTTTTTTCATTGATTGCAGAAATATTTTCTTCATATTGATAATCCATACCATTTCTTAATCCTCTAATTAAAAAAGTAGTATCATATTCTTTTGCAATATCTGCAGTAAAACAATCATATATTATTACTTCAACATTACTTAATTTTTTTGATTTAAGTACTCTTTCTATTGCCTCTTTCATTTTTTGGTTATTGAATCTTCTTTTTTTAAAAGAATTTTCTCCAATTGCAATTATAACTTTATCAAATAATTTTGAGGCAGCTTTAACAACATGTAAATGTCCATTAGTAAATGGATCAAAGCTCCCTGCATAAAATCCTATTTTCATCTTTTTATTCCTTTCAATAAATTCCCTTTTTATTATACCACAAAAAGCTTAAAAAATATACATTTTTAAAATTTAAATAATAATATTAAAAATTTCATACTAATTTCACATAAATTTCATAAATACATGATATAAATTATAAGTGTAATACTATAGAAAAGAGGTTTTTATATGGACAATAATAAAAAATATTTAAATTTACTTAGCAAAACATATAAAAATATTGCTGAAGTTACAACAGAAATTATAAATCTTCAAGCAATACTTAATCTTCCAAAAGGAACAGAACTTTTTATGAGCGATATTCATGGCGAATATGAAGCTTTCCTTCAAATTTTAAACAATGGTTCAGGAATCATAAAAAGTAAAATTGATGACATTTATGGTAATTCAATCACAGCAGAAGATAGAAAAAATTTAGCTACTTTAATTTACTATCCTGAAGAAAAATTAGATCTTGAAAAACTTACTAATAATAATATGAATGAATATTATAGAATTATGCTTTACAGATTATTAGAAATTGCCAGAGCTGTAAGTTCAAAATATACCCGCTCAAAAGTTAGAAAAGCAATGCCCAAAAATTTTGATTATATAATAGATGAATTATTACATGCACAAGGAAACAATGAATATGATAGAGAAAAATATTATAAACAAATTATAGAAAGTATAATAGATTTACGTCAAGCTGATAAATTTATTATAGCTATTTCAGTTTTAATTAAAAGAATGGCTATAGATCATTTACATATTATTGGAGATATTTATGATAGAGGTCCTGGTGCCCCTATTATAATGGATACATTAAAAGAATTTCATTCATTAGATATTCAATGGGGAAATCATGATATTTTATGGATGGGAGCAGCTTGTGGTAATGAAGTTTGTATCGCAAATGTTGTAAGAATATGTAGTAGATATGATAATCTTCCTACTTTAGAAGAAGGATATGGAATAAATATTAGACCACTTTCTATTTTTGCTCAAGAAACATACAAAAATGATCCTTGTAAAGAATTCTTACCCAAAATTTGTGAATTATCAAGATATTCTAATTCAGATAAAATTCTTATGTCAAAAATTCAAAAAGCAATTGCAATAATTCAGTTTAAATTAGAAGGTGCTTTAATAAAGAAACATCCTGAATATAAAATGGATAATAGGCTTCTATTAGACAAAGTAAATTATGATAAAGCAGAAATTACCATAAATAATGAAACATTTAAACTAAATGATAATAATTTTCCAACAATTGATCCAAAAGATCCTTATAAGTTAACAAAACAAGAAAAAGAAATTGTTGATAGACTTAAACTGTCTTTTATGAATAGTGAAAAGCTAATAGACCATGTTACATTCTTATACTCAAAAGGTCATATGTATCAAAAATATAATGATAATATTTTATATCATGGATGCATTCCACTAGATGAAAAAGGTGAATTTGACGAAGTAGAAGTAATGGGTAAAAAATTCAAAGGTAAAGAACTTATGGACCAAATGGAAAATATTGCTCATAAAGCATTTTTCTTTTCTAAAGATTCAATATATCATTCAGAAGTTGACTTTATGTGGTATTTATGGGGTGGTCCTAAATCACCTTTATTTGGTAAAGACAAAGTAGCAACTTTTGAAAGGTATTTTATTGATGATAAAAAAACACACATAGAAATTAAAAATCCATATTATAAATATGTTGATGATGAAAATGTTTGTAATAAAATTCTTGAAAATTTTGGAATAACTTCAAATGAAGGTCATATTATAAATGGTCATGTTCCAGTAAAAGCAAAAGATGGAGAAAGTCCTATTAGAGCTAATGGAAAACTTATTGTTATAGATGGAGGCTTTGCTAAATCATATCAAAAATCAACTGGTCTTGCAGGATATACTTTAACTTATAATTCTCACGGTTTAGTACTTGCTGCTAATGAACCATTTGAATCAAAAAATAAAGCTATACTGCATGGACTAGATATTAAAACACAAACCATTTTAAAACAAGATGTAAAAAACAGAAAATGTGTTAAAGATACTGATATTGGAAAAGAAATTCAATCTCAGATTAATGATTTAAAATTACTACTTAATGCTTATACAGATGGAGAATTAAAAGAAAACTTTATATTATAGGAAAGGATTACTTTACTATTATAGAACAAATCGGAAAGCCTTAATATTAGCTATACTTTAATATTTCTCTTTGGCTTTCCGTGAATTTGTTCGCCGCGCGAGATTTTCAGTTATGAAAATCTCTGTGCACCTTTGCGCGTAGCGCTTTTATATAATAGGAAAGGTTTACTTTACTATTATATAAAAAATTACTGAGGATTCTTTTATCCTCAGTAATTTTTTTATAATTCTATATCTTCAATCACCTTTTTTAACATTTCTTTTGAATTATCATAAGTTAATAAATCTAATGCTTCATAAAATTCACACCATCTAACATCAGCTATCTCGCTTTCTTGAATAGTTATTTTTTCATTTTTTGGTTTAGCCAAATAAAAGACTGATGTTTTATCTATTCTATTATCTACAATATAATTGATAATATATCTTTTATCTTTAAAAATTTCAACATCCAACCCCACTTCTTCTTTTACTTCTCTTAATGCTGTTTCGACTTCACTTTCTCCATGTTCTATATGACCTTTGGGAAATCCCCAAAAATTATTTCTTCTTTTTTCACAAACAAGTAAAACTTTATTGTCTTTTATTATAATACATCCACAACTTTTTTCTTTTATTAAACTCATTTTATTTTCCTACTCTTTCTCAATTAAAATATTTAACATTAATTTAATTTTAGCATATCAATTTTCCTTTATCAATTATTTTCAATTTTGAGTTTTTTTTATTTTTTTAATATTTTTTTTATAAAATTTTTTATTTTTATAAACATACTTTCTTTAACAACTGGTAAATTAGATATCTCAATTGGCTCTTCTTTTTCAGAATTTAAATTTACAATACTTTGCTCTTTATCCTTTTTTTCTTTTAAAATTCTTTGTTCTTCTTCATATTCCTTTTTCTCTTGTTCTCTAAATTCTTCTTTTTCACTCTCATCAGCTAAATATCTTCTATATATATATGCAATTACATTTCTAGTTTTTTTTCTTACTTTTTGAAATTCTAACGGAACATAAGGATTAACTTTAGTAATATAATCTTTTAATCTATTTTTTTGGACAAATTCAATAAACTTTTTAGGAATTTTATTTTTTTCATCATCATTCAAAAACATAATAATATCATAGATTTCAGTATAAGAAATTCTATCCTCATAACTTATAACACTATTATTCATTCTCTTCCTCCATAATCCATTACCATTGCATCTAATTTTACTGAACTATTTTCATCTTTTAAAACTTCTTTAGCTTGATGAAAAACTCCTTTCATTGTATTTAAAATATCTTTAACTTTTGTATTTTTAGCATTTCCCTTCAAAAAAGTTCTACTAAATCCTTTTGCTTTTTTAAATACTGGAGCGTCTTTTACAGATTGCCAACGCTCTTTATAAATTTTTTTATCATCAGAATTTTCAAAAAGTAAATCTAAAAATCTATTTACTTTTTCTTCTTCTGTAATTTCTTTTTCGAAAAAACAACTTAATTTTTTATCATTTTTTCCCGGTTCATATGCCATCTCATATGCAATTTTAGATATTGCACTATCTAAATATATATTTTGTTTCCATGTTTCTAAATCCAATGAACTATTATGAATTCTAAATTCATATGTATTTGGCTCTTTTCCTTTTGTTAATCTATTTAGTTTACTCTGAATCTCTCTATTAGTTGCAATATGTTGCGTATTTATTCCAGTTTCATGGCATGCTAACTGTTTCAAACTTTTATTGAATTTAAATTTATTGCCTTTTGATGAATATATTACTTTTTGTATAAAATCTCCTTTTTTCCCTTGTTTTTGTAATTTCTTTCCAATGGGATGAGCAAATCCATCTTTACTTACTACTCCAATTATTGTAAGTTCAACACCTTGAAGAATTTTTTTTGGAGTACCAGCTAGTGCTTTTAAAATTTCTGGCGAAACATTTTTCTGCTCTATATTAGACCTATCTATAGCTTTTAAAACTTCTGAATAACCTGAAAAAAGGATTCTTTTTACACCATTTACTGGTGACATTTTTACAGCAGATTTTCTAATAGGATCACCTACACCATTACAAATTTTATATATTATTTCTTCTGATTCTGCCCATAATCTTAAAAATGATTCCATCATTTCTGGATTATTTCTCATTTTAGTCGCATCTAAGTGTATATGGCCTCCACAATCTTCATTTACATAAACTTTTCTATTTTTATCAAATGGACATAATTTTACTAATTCTAAAACTTTATTAAAATTGTTATATACATTAGGATCTTTGATTTCATTTAGTGGTGGAGAAACAATTTCTACTCCATTGTCAGGTACAGATTCATCAACAGAAACTTTCCAATCTTTCAGTTCAGGAAATCGTTGAAGCATTTCTTTAAGTTTTTGTTTATCAACATTTTGAATCTCAATTTCACAGCCAAAAGTTATATAATTTGGTACATTCATTAAATTTTCTCCACTTTTGTATTTCATTTGTAAAAAGCTCCTTTTATTTGTCATTAGAATTTATTATTATAATTTATTATAACATAAAAGGAAAAAAAATAAAGTATAAATTAAAAGTGGCTATAATACTAGCCACTTTCAATTATTAATTACATCCAGAATTATTACTTCTAATTCCTGCAATATTATTCATATACCATTTTTTTTGTGCTAATTTTTCTTGTACTCCATTTAATGCTTCTCCAAATCTTTGGAAATGAACTACTTCTCTTTCTCTTAAATATTTTAAAACATCAACTACATCTTTATCTTCTGCACATAAATTTATTAATTTTTCATAAGTGGCTCTTGCCTTTTGTTCGGATAAAGGTATTATAGTGCAACCTTTTTTACTATAAAATTAAAGTGTAATTTTTACACCTTCAATATAATTTCTACTTTTTGGTCTTTGCCAATTTCTATTTTTTCTATCAATTTTTTTAGAATAACATTATCAAACTTCTTACAATTTTCAAACTCTATAATTAGCTTTTCAGTATCAGTTCGAGATTCAAAAGTCTTTTCTGATTTTTCTAACCTATCTAATCTATCTTTTAATTCTGTAACTTTTTCCTTATATTCGTTATATTCTTTTATAAATTGTTCTTCTGATATAATGCCTTCTACTTTCTTTGAATATAACACTTTAAAATTAGATTCTTGTTTTGAAATTTCATTTTTAATCTTTTTATAATCATTTAGTTCCGTATTTTGTCTTTCTCTATATTCTTGCACCTCATCAGCATATTTTCTAATTTGTAATTGTTTTAGCCTTTTTGATACTTTTTTAAGCACTATTTCATTCAAATCCTTTTCCATTATTTTGTTGTTACAAACATTGCAAATCTCTGGATGTCTATAATGTTCTTCGCACACAAAATAACCTATGTCATTTGGCTTTCCTGTTATTTTTCCATTTGCATCAATTCTAGTGGGATATGAGTTTTTATATGTCATTCTTCTTCCACAATGCTTACAATATGTTAGTCCTTTAAGTAAATATAAATATGTCTTAAAATCTTTTTTAGTTTTATTTCCTTTCATTTGTTGAACTATATTGTAATCTTCTTGTGGAATTATACTCGGATGAGTATTCTGTAAAATTTCATATTTTGATTTAGGTGCTAATAATGTCTTTTTTGATTTAAAATCAGTTATATATTTATTTAATACCATATTTCCTGCATATATAGGATTAGTCAAAATTCTATTTATCATAGATTTAGTCCAACAACATCTTGCGTTCTTTTGTCCTAAATATTGTGATGCTGTTTTAATATTTCTTTTATTTAAGTTTTGAGCAATCTCTAATGGCTTTTTTCCATCTATAAAAGATTTATAAATTTCCCTTATAATTGGAGCAACATTTTCATCTATTACTAATTTATATTTATCATCCTTATCCTTTTGATACCCATAAGCTACACTAGCCTCTATGAATTTTCCTTGCTCTTTAAAATTTCTTTTGACAAGCTTAATTTTTCTTGAAATATCTTCTAAATAACTTTGATTAACTATTCCTCTTAAAGCAACTACATCAGGGGTTTCATATCTTTCACCTGTATCAATATATTCTGTTACAGAAATAAGTCTAACATCATTCTCTGGAAAAAATATATCTGTATAATATGATGTTAAGTTTTTATCTCTTGTCAATCTACTCATATCCTTAACAATTACCATATTGATTTTATTTCTGATAATATCTATCATTAATTTATTAAGTGCTGGTCTTGAAGATAATATTCCAGAATATCCATTATCTACATATTCTTGAGCAACATTATATTTATGTTCTGTAGCATATTTAGTGGTTATCTCTCTTTGGATATCAATGCTATTATTAATTTCTTTATCCTCTTTAGATAATCTCAAATAAATTGCTGCATTGTATTCTCTCATTATGCCAACTCCATAATATCATATTTATAATTAATAAAAATATTATCTTCATTATCAATTTCAACACTCTCAATAATATCTGATAATTGTCCTTTAGTCCATTTGTTTACATCTGATACCTTTTTAGCGACTCTTTTAAATTCTGCCTCTTTTATGTTTGAATTGTTATTTATTTTTTGTTTGATAGTCTTGATTTTTTCATTTATTCTGTCTCTGTTTGCAGTTTCCTGATTGTACATAGTTTTAAAATCAATTTCTTGGATAATTCCATTTCTGTAATCTTGGTATAATGATGAAATAATTTTACTACATTTTTCTAATTGTTTTTCATTTACTCTCAATTCTTTTTCATATCCAGTTTTATCTATGCTTTTATAATCTTTTGCAAGAAGTTCTGCAAGCTTTTCACAATCAACAATAGCTTTTATTTTCTTATTAAGATTACTTACGACAATTTGTGTTACTGACCCAAGTTCTATCCCTTTATATTTTCTTGAGCAGTAACCTTTTTTGTGTAAACTACTAGAGCAATATAATCTCATAAAAGAAATTGTAGTTCTATCTTTTCTGTACTTTACTTTTAGTTGCATAGGCTCTCCACACTCTTTACACATTACAATTCCGTTTAATATCCATTTATGAGTATGTGATTTTGCTCGTTTGTTTAAGTTCATCCTTCTTTGCACACTATCAAAGAGATCTTGTGAAATTATTGCTTTATGTGTGTTATAAGCGATTTTCCATTCAGAACGAGGAACTTGTTTGACTTTTTTGGACTTATAGCTTAAATTGATAACTTTTCCATATTCGGTATGTCCTAAATATGCTTTATTCTTTAATATTTTAGAAATGCTAGAATAATTCCAGCCATATTCTCCATTCTTATTCTTTTCAAATCCATTATAACTAGGGCAATATATCTTATCTGCTTGTAATTTTCTCGCTATTTCTCCCATAGTATCTCCCTTATTATACATTTGAAAAATCTTTTTCACGGCTCTTGCTTCTTCATCATTTATAATTAGTTTGTTTCTGTTTTTCTCATCTTTCACATATCCATAAGGTGCTTTTGCTGCTACATATAGTCCCTGTTCTTTTCTAGCCCATACACCACTTTTTACTTTTCTTGAAATGTCTTTACTATACCAATCATTTATTAGTGTTTTAAAACCAATCATATCATTATTAGAAGTTTTTTGATATGTATCTACATTATCTAATATGGCAATATATCTTATTTCCTTTTCAAGAAAAAATATTTCAATAAAATAGTTTGCCTCAAAATTATTTCTACTTAATCTTGATAAGTCTTTTGTTATAACGCAATTAACTTTTTTTCTTTCTATGTCATCTAACATTCGCTGAAAATTTGGTCTATCTGTATTTAATCCTGTATATCCATCATCAATATAAAAATCATATAATTCAAAATCAATTCCTAACTGTTTGATTTTTTCTTCTATAATGCTCTTTTGACTAACAATGCTGTCACTTACTTCTTTATCTCCATCTTCTACTGATAGCCTTAAATATCCTGCAACTTTATATTCGTTTTCCACAATAATTACGCCTCCTATTCGTAAATATTGTTTAAAAATAAACTAATTTAACTTTCTAATTCTTGCATTCCATATGCGACTATCAATTTTATTAATTTTTCCTTGCTTAAACTTTCTTTTGTAGTTCTCACAATTACATTATATTTTTTGTTACCTACTGTATATATTTCTTGTTCTTGAATATTGAATTTATTCATAACCAAACCTCCATATTAAAGAATATGTAATTGCTAAAAAAAAATGCATATGTTATAATATTCTATGAAAAAAATTAAAAAGAGGAAATGTATGTTGAGTTTATTTTATATAATCATATTTATTGAATTATTAACTATATTTTATAACTTAATTAAATTTTTGATATATAAACTTAAATTTAAAACACAATTAAAATCTTTAAACTCTAATTGTGATAATTTTCATATATATGTTTTAATTCCTTGCTATAAAGAAATATCTGTAATAAAGGAAACTTTAGACCATTTTAAGAAAATTACGAATGGTATTAAAAACATTGATATTTATATTATTACAACTGAAAAAGAAAGAAATGAAAATACATTAGGTCAAACTACTTATGATTATTTATTAAATTTAGATATTCTTAATAATCCTCAATTTCATTTATTAAACTATCCACAAATTACTGGAATGATGGCAGATCAATTAAATTATGCTATCGAAAAAATATTAAAAAATCAAAGTTTATCAACAAATAAAATATACTTTTCAGTTTATAATGCTGATAGCCATCCAGATAATTTTACCTTTATAGAACTTTCACAAAAAATTCAACAAAATGATTTTCCAAAAATAATACAACAATATAGTAATTATTTTCTAAATTATAATTTTCAAAACTTTATAATGAAAGGTTTTTCTATTTATCAAACTGCTTTTGAATTTAGAAATGGTATAATAAATAATAGCATTTCCAAATATCTGTATTCCCATGTTGTTGGACATGGATTAACAATTAGAGCTGATTATATTCAAAATCTGAATGGTTTTAACTCTAATTTTTGGTGTGAAGATATATATCTTACTGGCTTATTACATAATAACAACGAAAAAATATTATATTTAAACTCATTAGATAATGCTCAAAACCCTGAGAATTTGATGGTACAAATCATACAAAATGCTGTATGGTTTAAAACAGCATCTCATCATTTTAGTATTTTAAAAAATATCAGTAAAAATTTTAATATTTCTTTAAATGGATTTATTTGGTTATGTCATGAATTTCGAGCAACATTCATTTGGTTAATGATGCCTGTTTTTTTACTTTATTCACTAATATACCCATTATTAAATAAATACTATTTTCTGTTGTTGCTATCAATAGGCACTTACCTTATTTTTGTTTTCACTAATTATTTATTAAATTTAATTATAATAAATAAAAAAAGATTTATAAAATATATGAAAAATTATTTCTCATGTTGTTTGGCTATTTTATTGACTAGTATAGGTCCATTCTATTCTTTATTTTTGAAAAATAAAATCAAAACAAAAAGATAAATGAAGGTTTAATATTTACCTTCATTTATTTATTCCAATTATCTATAATTCCTTTGCTTATATTTAAATTACCATACCCAATTCCTAACTTTCTATCTTTCTTTTTATCACCATGGCAATCTGAGCCACCAGACATTAATAGACCATGACTTATGCAATATTTCTCAAGAATTTTAATTTGTTCCTCTGTAAAAGAGCTATGGTAAACTTCAATTCCATCTATTAAATTTTTATTTTTTATTTTGTCTAAATATTCAATATGATTATCTAACTGATATTTGTATAAATGTGCCAAGAATATTTTTCCATGATGTTTATGAATAAATTGATTAAAAAATTCTAAAGTTGGCATTTGTTTACTAAAATCTCTATATAGTGGAAATTTCTTATCTACAGTACATGTTCTAAAAAACAAAGCTTTATTTTCCAATTGTTTTTCTGTGAAAAAATTTTTATTTTCTGGGAAGTTGATAATACTGTCATAAATAACATCCACAGGATATTCTGTTTCTGGATTATAAGATAAATTATCTTCAATTTTTATTCCTTTTTTATGACAAATATTTACTAAGTCATAAAATTCTTCAATTAGTCTTTTTCTATTTTTTTCTATTGTGTAATAATCCTCTAACCATCTTTGAACTGGATGCAAATCAAAGTCATAAGCCAATATTTCAATTTTTACTCCATCAAATGTACAATTTAATTCAACACCTTTAATAAGTTTTCCTGTGAAAATGTCTTTTAAATTATCCTTTTCTTCGATTTCGATATAAGATTTAGCGGTGTCATGGTCTGTAATAGAAAACACTTCTAATTTTAAGTTTTCTGCTTTTTCTAATATCTCCTTAGTAGTCCATGTTCCATCTGAATTAGTTGTATGAGAATGTAAGTCTATCATCTTTCTTCCCTTTCTTTTTCTTTTAAATTTAGTAATATGCAAACTTTCTCTAATACTTCTTGTTTGTTTATATAATTTGTATCAATTAAATGTATTCTTCCTTCATTTTCTTGAACAAGTAATTTATTGAAAAATTCTATCTGTTTATTAATTAAGTTTTCTTCTATCCAATCATTTTCTGATAGAGCTTGTCCTCTTTCCATTTGCCTTGTTTTATTTCTTCTTACCACTTCTTGACTACTTGCCTGTAACCAAATATGTTCATCTGGTAAAGATATTCCACTTTTATTTACTTCTGCTATAAATTTTTCATATAATTGAATTACATTTTCATAAATTCCATTTAATCTTTTTATTGTTTCAAAGGAATATGCTACCGATAGAATTTCTAATACCCCTCTATCCATAAAAACATATTTTCCTAAACTAGCTAATTTATTTGCTTCTATTAATCTATCTAATTCAATTTTGAAAAAGAACTTTTGATTTTCCTTTTCTTCTGCCACAGTTGTAGGAATACTTGGAACTGTAAAGTATTTTTGTGCATTCCTTTTTATAAATAAACTAGCTCCTGGAATTATAGCAACATTTTGTACATTTTTTTCTAAATTTTCACACAATGTTGTTTTTCCTGCATTTGAAGTTCCGTCTATTACAATTATTTTTCCCATATATTGACTTATACCTCTTCTAGTATTTTTTCTAATTCCTCTAGGCTTTTTGCAATTTTAAAATTCATACAGCCTTCAATCATTAAATTATCATTACCTGTATAATCTAATGCTCTTGTATCTGTTTTAAAACCTATTGATTTAATACCCCATGCATATGCCATTCCAAGTTCAACACAACCACCTTCATCTGGCACTCTACCATTTAGGTCAAAGATTAACAAATCTGATTTTTTTATACACTCTACATCACCATTAAATATCTTTTTATTAATTTCTAATTTATTTTCATCATTTATCATTTCATATGCTAAACCAGATTCATCTTGTGGTAAATAAACTTTATGCCCTCTTGCTTCTAACCATTTTTTCATCTCTTCATTTCTTTTTAATTCCATATCATTAAATAATGGTGCTGCATAATAAATCTTCATGAAATCCCCTCCTTAAAAGATTTTATACTTCACTTCATTATCAAAAGTATCTATTTTTTCTTTTCTCTTTATTAAATTTACAACTTTGTAAGTGATTGGCGTTAAGACAACTTCTAATAATACTTTTAACATATATGTATCAAACATTAAAAATAAAATAGATTTAATATCTAAAGTACCTAAAAAAACAATTGGTATAAATAAAAGTGTATCAATCCCTTCGCCTACTAATGTGGAAGTAATAGTTCTTAGAGCTAAATATTTTCCTTCTGTTTTTACCTTCATTTTGGATAAAACAATTGAATTAGCAAAATTTCCAATCAAGAATGAAATAAATGATGCAAATAAAATTCGTGGCGTACTCCCTAAAATATTTACCAATGCATTTTGCAGTTCAAATGTTTCATCCACTGGTAGAACTATTGTAATATTAAAAATAATAACCATTATTAAATTACAAAGAAATGATATCCATATAACAAATCGAGATTTATAGAAACCGTAAACTTCAGTAAATACATCATTTAAAATATATGTAATTGGAAAAAGTATATCACCAGCAGTAAATATTAGTCCAAATATATTAATTGTTTTAATAGTGATTATATTAGATATTAATAAACAAGTAACATTTAAACTAAGTAAAATAACAAATATTTTTGAATAATTTTCTCTATTCATTTTATATTTTTTACCACCTTTTCATCAATTATTTTAACATATTCTATATTAAACCCTCTATTAATAAAAAAATTTTTATTATAATTAGCATCTAATAAATCAAATATAGCAAATTGAACTGCTAAATTCAAGTATAGTGCTATAGCTAATCTATGCGCTCCATCTATAATTTCTCCATTTGGTGTTATTGGAATAATTGTCTTATTTATGCCAACACATTTGATATTTTCAATTAAACTATTAAAATTTTCAATAAAACTCTGTGGACCTTCCTTTTTTCCATCTGGTTCTATAAAATTGTTAAAACTTTTTATATGATTCAAGTAGATTTTTTTAGCTAATTCATAATTTTCTTGAGTTATATATGCTTGTACATAATAATATTTAATAAATACATCATATCTATATTTACTAATTAAATTAATTGGCATAGTTTCAAAAATCCTTATCTTGTTTCTTTTTTTTAATAATGATGTTATGTATTCATTGTCTAATAATTTCCCTAGTTCCATATAAGAAATGGTTCTCAAATATTTACTATTTTTTATAGGTATTCCTTTCAATTTTTTATTAATATCTTTTAATTTTTCAAATCTTATTTTTCCCATTCCTTCTATGTCAATTTGATTGTACATATTTCTTTCTTTTCCTTTATAACTTTTTTATTCCACAAAAATATTTATTTTGAAATTATTTTATCATGTTTATTTACAAAATACAATATACCCCCAATTTACCTTTTATAACATTGTTTCATATTTAGACTCTTAATTTAATTGGTTGCTTCCCCCTAACCTTTTGTTCTGCTGCTAAATCTTCTGTCAAATCTGCAACTGGATCTCCTTTTACAGCAATAGCATTAGCATTCCACGGATAGCCTGCAGCAGCTTGAGGATATACACCTAATCCATGATCTGTATAATATGCATCCAACCCTGCTTTTTTTATTTCTTCAATACTAGAATCTCTGGTTAATTGATGAACTAAAGTACCTACCATTTCAAGATGTGCAAGTTCTTCTGTTCCAATGTCATTTAATACAGCTTTAGATTTATCATCTGGCATTCCAAATCTTTGTGATAAATATCTTAATGATGCAGCAAGTTCTCCGGTCAGGGCCCCCATATTGTGATATAATTACTTTTGCTAATTTTGGATTTGTTTTTCTTATATTTATTGGATATTGTAAATTTCTATTATAAGTCCACATTATCTTATTCCTCCTTCCCAAGGCCATTTATCATATCCCCATTCCCAAGTATTCATTTCAGCATACATAGATAATGGTCCATATTTTTCTTCATATTTTGTTTTTGCCATCTCAAACTCTTTAACATACTGATTATGAAGAGTTAAAGCATTTCTATCTTGTGGGTGAGTATCTAAATATAGTGTTATATCATTTACAGCAAACATAGCTTGCATTACTTTTTTCATAGCTTCTTTCTCACCACTCATATTATTATCTATCATATCATCCATTATCTAAACTCACCTCTACTTTCTCTTAAGAATTCTATAACTTCCATTGATTGACCAGGATTATACATACTTACAAGTTCAGGAAATAAAGTTCCATTTTTTAAAGCATCTTCTGGTGAAAATACTTTTCTTAATTTTTGGTCTGGAACATATGCGTGTCCATACATTACTTTATATGGAAATAAATTACTTTCATTCATGCTTATCCCTCCTTACAATATATTGTATGAAACATAATATTAATTCGTTAAAAATTAAAATAATACTTTTTAATGTTAGTGACTGCATTAATACTAAGAAATTTTCTGCGCATATGTTGGCGAAGCCTTTATATTATAGGAAATTTGAAAAATTTCCTATAATATAAAAAATAGCAGATATAAATCTGCTATTTTTCTGATAAATTCGTTTCTTTTTTTTCTTTTTTCCTTATCTTTACCTGTAATATATTTCCTAAAATAATAAAAATAATTCCACCAATTACACTTATTATTGCAATATTAAAAATTAAACTTAGATTTTCATTAACAATTAATTTTAGTAAATCCGAAAAAGCCTCACTTAAAAGATATAAATTATTAATTTTAATGTTTGACAATATTATATTTCTCAAATAAATACAAACTATTCCAAATAATAATGCACTCATCCCTAAAATAGAAATGTTTCTTAAAATATTTCTTATATTTATAATGATAATCAAAATTACAACTATTATAAATAAATAAATAGCATATTTATTTATTTCCTTTATTATTTTTTGAATTTTAGTTATACTTTCATTTATTTTTTTTTCATATCTTGTATACATTATAGTATTTGTATATTCTTTGCAAATTATATTTTCAAATTTTTCTATAGAATCTTTATTTGTTGATATTATTCCATTATTTCCTATATACTCATTTATTTTATTATCTAAATTTGATTTTATTGAATCTGTTTCTATTTGATTACTATTTCCAAAGTATATATTCTCTATTATACTAATAGTGTCTTCTTTTACCTTTTCTATACCACAAATATTTTGTAAATCAATATCATCTAATCCTGACTGTAACATATATTTAGAAATATTTTCATAAAAATCATTATATACTTTTTGATAATAATTTGACTCATCCAATTTTAATAGAATATATTTTTCTGATAAAACCGTAGATAAACCTAAATTAGTTAAAAAGATTATAAAAATAACCAAAGAAAGTACTGCTACCAATATATATCTTAAAATCTCCAAAACCACCTTCATCTACAACACCTCCTAGTTATCCATTAACTCTGAATATACCATATATCTTTGTGTAGCATATCCAATATTTCTAAATGGATAACAGGTATATATCATAAAGATTTCTTTTTCTTTTTGAATTGGAGCTTGATCTGTATCTGTTTCATTTAAGATTCTCATATCATATATTTTATAATTAAATACACCATAATCTGTTGTAACAGTAATTATATCTCCTAATTTCAAATCTGAAAATTTTCTAAGCATTGTTTTATAATTATGTCCCATACATAAAATAGATCCTCCTTCACCTGGAAAATAACTTTCAACAGAATGACCTATTCCATTTTTTAAAATTTCTAGTGAATCGCCATAGAATAAAGGTAAATCAACACCTATAGACTCTATTTTAACATTACCATATTGTTCCCCATAATATGGATAATGTGTTAATTTTTTTTCTACTTTATTAATTTCAATTTTAACATCCTCTTCTTCAACAACATCTGTTTTTATTGACATAAAATTTATTGTTTTAAAAATATTATCTATTTTTTCTTTTGCATAATAATTAAAAACATTTATTATTATCAATAAAAACAAAAGAACAACTATTATATCGCTAATAGTTGTCCTAATTACTCTAACTAAAACTTTATTATGCATTTTTTCTTAGTTTTACAACAACTACTACAGCTACTATAGCTACTCCCAAAGAAATAACTGCTAGAGCTGAATTAGCTCCTGTAGGAACAAATTTTTTTCCTGTTGTTGAATTAGAATCCATTACTATTGCAGCAACTGTTTTCCCGTTTTTACTAACATCAAATTTTACCTCTGTATCTGTAATTTGAAAACCAGAAACTGTTAATCCAATTTTACTAGCTGCATTTTGAACTAATCCTTCAATCTTATTTAAATTTTCTTCAGATAATTTTCTAACATCTTTTACACCAGCATTATCCATTATATTGATACATTCTTGGGCTTTTCCTAAAATATACTCTTCTTCTTCTGCTGTTGGTGGATTGTTTGTAAAATATTCATCCATTTGTTTTTTGTGTTCAGAAGTTACTCCATATTCATATCCCATTGAATATATTTTTTCTGCTAGTGTTGAAGTAGCAGCAAATACTGAAGTTGCCAAAGTAACCAATATTAAAGTTAACATTGATATAATTATCATTTTTTTCATTATTATTATCCTCCTTAAGTATCAATTATTGGTATTATAGCACATTTAAATTTTTATTTCAATATATTTTTCCTATTTTTTTATTATTGTATTTTCATTCTTATTACTCCTAATTCTTCCCACATATTATAAGCTAAATTTAATCTAAATAGTAATTTGGGTTTAGAACCAGCTCTATTTTTATCTACCACAAACACATAATATCTTATATTAGGATCTGTATAATCTTCCAAATCTTGATAATCCTGTGATTCCTCACTTAAAGCATATTCATAGTCCTTTATTGTCTCTTTAGTAATTTGTTTTACTAAACATAAATTATCTAGGACTTCCTTTACAGTTCTACTAGCTGCCAAATCATTAACATTCAAATTAAGTGGTGCAGTTGAACTCTCTAATAATTGTAATGTTGATACTATACACATATTATATTTTTGAGCTAATGTTGAAAGCACTGTAGCTGTCTTCTTAAGTTCTTCTCCATTTCCTATATTATCAATATCAGTTTTTAGTGTATCATAAAAAATATATTCAATTCCTTCTTTGTAATAATAATTTAATATTATCTTCTTTAAATCATCATTTGTATGTTCAGAAATGTGTATAAAATATATAGCATTTTTTAACTGTTTATCTAACCATTTAGTAGCTCTTACTGTTTTTTTGAATTCACTTGAAACTTTATATAATCTTTTTACAAATTCTTCATTTGTTTCATCATCTCTTTTTAATACATTTCCTTTTTTATCAATTTCAGAATAATTCTTATCATCTGGTTTAAATTGTAATTCTAATATTCTAGTCTCATCAATTGATAAATCTTGTAAATGATATTTTTGAATATTTTTATTATTTAAAACAGTAGTTATTAAACATAATTTCATTTTCTCTTCTGTCATCTCATTTGAAATCAATAAAACTTTTCTTTTTTCTACAAATGCTAAATGAGCTACCATATTTATTGTAAATCTACTTTTTCCATAGTTTGAAGGCATAGAAAATGCTGTGGTTTCACCTTTTCTTAATCCTTTAAATGTATTATTTAAAATTTGAAAAGGTAAACTTAAACCTGATGTTAGATTATTACTATCACTAATCAAAAAATTTGTACTCCCTTTATTTAATATTCCTTTACTTAATCCGGAAGTAACGTTTATTTGGTCAATAGTACCAATAATCTCATCTACTGTCATTTCATCATATTTTTCATATTTTCTTATTTTAACTATTTCTTGTTGTATAACTTGTGTAGGCGCAACTAAATAATATTTTTTCAACATAAATAACTTTTTAAGTTTTGTATAAACAGATTCTATACTTTGTTTTTCATTTGCAGTTGTTTTTTTCAGGTTTTCTTTAAATTCATAATCTCCATCAATAGTTTTTGGAAGTTTAAAGTCTTTTCTAGCTAATTCACTTGAATATTCATCCCCTTCTCTAAACAATATGCTTCTATAAATATTATCTAACATTTTGTTAGAAAAAAAGCAATCATCATAAAGAAAATAAAATCTTGATATTGCCCTTGGATTGTTTAAGAGCATCCCATTATAAATCAGTTCTAAATTTTCATCAGTAATCTCATCTGGAAATTTGAAATTTTCATCTTCAACAAAGCCCATTTTATATTTCCTCCTATGTATACTTTTTATTTGTTTTACAGAACTATATATAATATTTTATATTATTAAATTAAAAATAACAAGTTATATATCTAAAAATATGTTATAATTTTTAAGGTGATTAATAAATGATTATTGTAGATTATAGAATGAGAGAAATTGAAAAAGAAAAATTAAAAGAATTGGGATATAAATTATTTGAAATAAATTATAATAATAATTTATATTATGAAATATCAAGTCATGTTGATATACATTGTTGTAAAATAGATAAATTTATTATTACCTCTCCAAATATAAATTATCCAAATTCTATTATAGGAAATACTGTTCTAAAATCACATTACCCTTTTGACATTGCTTATAATGTATGCATTATAAATAAATATGCTATTCATAATTTCAATTATACTGATTCAAAAATAATGGAATTATTAGAAAATTTAAATTATAAAAAAATCCATATAAACCAAGGATATTCAAAATGCTCTATTGCCGTAGTTGATGAAAATAGTGCTATAGTTACAGATTCCAAAATTGCAAATATTCTTTCTAAAAATGGTATTAATGTATTATTATTAGATTCAAATATTATAAAAAATATTCACTTATATAAAAATAATAACCTCAAATATTCAGAAATGAATGGCTTTATTGGTGGAGTAATTTCTAGAATAGACAATTTTGTTTTTATTTCAGGTGACTTAACTCTAATAGATCAAAATAATCAATTACGCAATTTTTTTAATAAACGTAATTTAAAAATAATTGATTTTCCTGGATTAGATTTAATTGATTATGGCGGTATTATAAACAGCTAATATATCCATTTTTTTACTTTGATTTTTAATTTTAAATATGTTAATTTTTATATAGAAAACTTTTAAAAGGGGTATTTTTATGAAGATTTTGTATAATATTTTTAAATTAAAAATTATTGATAAAAAACTTTTATTATATATCGAAAAATGCAATGTAATTGGATTCATTTTTTGCTTATTTTCTTTTTTATTTACATATTATTATTTCATTATATTAGAAAAAATAATATTAAATATTGGAATTATATTATTTGAAACAGGTCTTTCTTTGGTAGTAGGAAGTTTAATTTCAGCAATTATAATTGATAAACAAATAAACTAAAATATGAGGCTACTTAAAAGTAGCCCCATAAATTTTATTATTTTTTTAATTCTTCTAAAAATAGTTTATTTAATAATTGTGGGTTAGCTTTGCCTTTAGTCTCTTTCATAGCTTGACCTACTAAGAAACCTAAAGCTTTATCCTTACCAGCTTTATAATCTGCAACAGATTGTGGATTTAATTCCAATATCTTATTTACTACTTCTTTTATAGCTCCTTCATCAGATATTTGTACCCAACCTTTAATTTCTATAATTTTATTTGGATCTTTTTCTTCTCCATCAAACATTTCTGTTAATACTTTTTTAGCAATTGCAGAACTGATTGTACCTTTATCAATTAACAATACTAATGTTCCTAATTCTTTTCCTGTAAAAGGTATATAATCTGGTTCTTCTTCTTTTTCATTTAAAATTCTGGCTATATCTGACATTATCATATTTCCAACTGATTTTGGATTTTTACAAACATTTACTGCATCATCAAATAAATTTGAATAATATTTACTACTTGTTACAAAATTAGCAGATTTTTCAGTTAAATCAAATTCAGATATATATCTTTTCTTTCTACTTTCTGGTAATTCTGGTAAAGAGGATTTAATATTATCAATATATTCATCAGAAAGCTTAATAGCTACTAAATCAGGATCTGGAAAATATCTATAATCTTGAGCATCTTCTTTATCTCTCATTGGAAATGTTTTTCCTGATACATCATCCCATCTTAAAGTTTCTTGAATTACTTTTTCTCCGCTTTCTATTACATCAATTTGTCTATCAGCCTCATATTCTATTGCTCTTACTATACTTCTAAATGAATTCATATTTTTCATTTCTGTTCTTGTTCCAAATTCTGTGGTACCTTTTTTTCTTACAGAAACGTTAACATCTGCACGGAAAGACCCCTCCTGCATTTTACAATCAGAAACTTCAATATACTCTAATATTGATTTTAGTTTTCTCATATATGTCTCAACTTCAGCAGAACTTCTCAAATCTGGCTCTGAAACTATTTCAATTAAAGGTACTCCTGCTCTATTTAAATCAACAAAGCTTCCTCTACCATATTCATCATGATTAAGTTTTCCTGCATCTTCTTCTATATGAATTCTTAATATTCTAATTTCTTTCTCTTCTCCATTTTCATTTTCAATATTGATATGGCCTTCATAACATAAAGGTAAATCATATTGAGAAATCTGATATGCTTTTGGTAAATCAGGATAAAAATAATTTTTTCTATCATTTTTACTATTTCTTGATATCTTACAATTTGTTGCTAATCCAGCTTTAACTGCATATTCAACCACTTTTTCATTTAAAACAGGAAGAGTTCCTGGCATTGCCATACAAATTGGACAACAATGAGTATTAGGTTCACCTCCAAAATCTGTAGGACATGAACAGAATATTTTTGTTTTTGTTGAAAGTTCACAATGAACTTCAAGTCCTATAACCATTTCATAATCTTCTCGCATATTCTTTCCTCCTATTCTTTCTTAAATGTTGGCTTATTATCTTTTCTAAAACTTGTATTTTGCTCATAAGTATAAGCAGCCCTAAAAATTGTTTCTTCTTCAAAAGCATTTCCTATAAGTTGGAAGCCTATTGGAAGCCCTTTTGAATCTACCTTACAAGGGACATTCATTCCTGGTAATCCTGCAATATTTAATGGAACTGTACAAATATCTGATAAATACATTTCCAATGGATTATTTGATTTTTCACCAATTTTAAATGCTGTAACTGGTGATGTTGGTGTTAACAATAAATCATATTTTTTAAATAAATCATTAAATCTCTCTTTTATAATTGTTCTAACTTTTTGTGCTTTTTTATAATAAGCATCATAATATCCAGATGATAATACATATGTTCCAAGTAAAATTCTTCTTTTTACTTCTTCTCCAAATCCTTCTGATCTTGAATTTTTATAAATATCTCTTAAGTTGTCAAATTTTTCACTTCTATATCCATATCTAATTCCATCAAATCTACCTAAATTAGAACTTGCTTCTGCATCAGCAATTATATAATATACTGGTAAAGAATATTTTCCAATATCTAAAGAACATTCTTCAACTATGGCACCAAGTTCTTCATATTTTTTTGCTACTTCTAAAATAGCAGATTTTACTTCAGACGAAACACCTTCTCCTATATATTCTTTTGGGATTCCTATTTTCATCCCTTTAACGTCATTTACTAATGCTTTCGTATAATCCTTTTTTTCAATATCCATAGATGTTGAATCTTTTTCATCATGACCAGCAATTAAATTTAACAATATAGCACTATCTGTAACATCTTTTGTTAAAGGTCCAATTTGATCTAATGAAGAAGCATAAGCAACTAATCCATATCTTGAAACTAACCCATATGTTGGTTTTAATCCTACAATACCACAAAGAGCTGCTGGTTGTCTAATAGAACCTCCTGTATCACTTCCTAATGCCCATGGTGCAATATCGGCAGATACTGCAGCTGCTGAACCTCCTGATGAACCTCCTGGTACTCTATCTAAATCCCACGGATTTTTTGTATTAAAAAATGCAGAATTTTCTGTTGAACTTCCCATAGCAAATTCATCTAAATTAGTCTTTCCTAAATATACTAATCCTTCTTCATTTAATTTTTCTATAACTGTAGCATTATATGGAGCTACAAAATTTTCTAGCATTTTTGAAGAACATGTTGTTTTAGTTCCTGTAATACACATATTATCTTTTATTCCAATTGGAATTCCAGCATATTTGCTTAATTTTTTTCCAGCTTTTCTAGCTTCATCAATTTCCTTTGCTTTACTTATAGCACTTTCTTCAAGTATTGATACATAAGCTTTAATATCTGGTTCTTTTTCTTTTATTCTTTTATAATAACTTCTAGTAATCTCTTCTGATGTTGTTTCACCTTTTTCCAACATTTCTACAAGTTCATGTACAGTAAGTTCATAAAGTTCCATTTAAATTTCATTCCTTTCTTTTTTATAAGAATTTATTTTTTCATAAATTTCATTCCATGAAAAAACCCTAGTAATTTCTGGGCTTTCTACATTTTTATTTGGAATTGAATCCACCAAAAATGTTTTTATTCCCTTTTTAGATACTGCTATACAATTTTCTAAACTATCATCTATAAATACATCAATATTTCTCTCTTTAGCAATTACATCCTTATTTTCTGCATTAACAATTAAATCATCATATTCTATCTGATTTTTTCTTAGCCATGTTTTGGTTTCAGTAATTATATCAAAAATTGGAGAATCCCATCTTGCTGTGATAAAAAATATCCTATGCCCTTCATTTCTTAATTTATCTAGAATATTTTTTACATTTTCTTTAATTATTACATTTTGAACAATTTTTATATAATTTTTATCCCAAAAAGCGTTAGCTTCATCTTCATTCCATTCATTTATTGCATCAACATAATGATGATTTATAACTGATAAATCTTCAATCCTTTTGGGTTCTCTTTTACAGATTTTTCTCGTATACTCTCTTGATAAAGGATATGTGTATTCAAAAGTATTTGAAATTGTATCATCTATATCTATTCCTATATTCATTTATATCTCCTAATTTATTACTTTAGGAATTCTAAACATTCCTTCATCCTGACTTGGTGCATTTTTTAATAATAAATCTCTATCACCAAATTCTTTTACTTCATCTTTTCTAAATACATTACTTTTTTGATTTGCACCAATTGTTTCTTTAACATCATCTGTATTTAAGTTATTTATAGTATTTGCCATACTTAAAATTTCTTCAAGATCTTTTGTATAACCTTCAATTTCCTGTTTAGATAAATTTAGTCTTGCAAGTTTAGCAATATGTTCAATAGTATCTTCGTCTACAACTGACATAAAATCCACTCCTTTCATGATTTTGATATTATATAATAAAATAGTTATAAAATCAATGTTTAAGAAATAAAATTATAAATTTTTGCGGGCGCCCGATGAGCGCCCCTTTTTTCTATTATTTTTTCATTTTGTTTTATGTTTCTTTACGGGCGCCCGATGAGCGCACATAAAGCATAAAAAATATAGCCTATAATAGGCTATATTTATATATTGTTAATTAAATTATTTATCCAAATTATCACTAACTATATCTCTACCATAACAATCTCTAAACTTTTTAGTTGCTATTGCAAAGAAATCAGTCAAAACCCAAACAGACATAAGTGTAAAGCAAGCAGCTCCTAAATATACATTAAAAATTAAAGCACATACTGAAAAAATAGTTCCATAAGCCATATAAAATCCTGATGTTAATTTTCCTGCATATATACGATGTACTCCCAAAAAACCTAAAAACCAACATAAAACAAGCGTTGTTAACCAATTTTTGGTTGGTTTATCATAATTATTTTCTGTCATCTTTTGTCACCCTTTCTTGATTCATTTTATTAATATATATTTATATTATAATGGATTTTTTGTCAATATAAGCCAAAAATGTTATAAAAAAGTAATAATTCAGTTATATTTTTGAAACAGTTTTATTTAATCCATCTATTATTGAATATATTTTCTTTATATTTTTTTTAATATCTGAATCTATATTATTTTTTGTAAAATCATAATTTTTATAAAGAAGTTTTCTTATCCTTAATTTATTTTTATCAGAAAAATCATTCCAATAATATTGAATTTCTTCCATAACTTTAACCCATAAATAATTTATTTTTTTATTATTTTTATAAATTTTATTGTTTCCGATTTAACCATTCATCAACTGTTATTGTTTTTTTATTTTTACACTTACACTGGTCGGTTAAATAAAAATAATCATTCTTAATATCTTCAGGAAATAATGGAAACACAACACATTGAAGTGGTTTTACTGGGTGGACTGAGCATCTTTTTTTTACACTATCATATAAAATACATTCTTTATACTCTCCTGTACTATTTAATGCTAATTCTGGTTCATTTTCATCAATTTTATGAGTATATTTTTCAATAAATTCCATTGGTGTTATTCCTAGATATCTACTAATATTGTGAATATTTTTTATTGTCAATCTTATATCTCCCCTATACTTACAACAAGTATCACACATATCACATCCTATTTTTACTTTTGACTTTAGTGTTAATATATCAGGCATAATTTTTTACTCCTTTATACTTTCTAATGCTTTATATTATGGAAAATTCGAAGAAATTTCCTATAATATAAAAAATTCATATTCTCTAAAACCGAAGAATATGAATTTTATTTAAGATCCATTAATACTTTACCAAATATTTTTTTCGTATTTGGATATGTAATTTTTTGAAAAGCATCTTCAAAATTTAACCATTTCATAGATTTAATTTCACTATCTTGCTTTTTTTCAAATCCTCCTGTTTGCTTTGCAACAAAATATACTACTTGTTTCGTCCTACCTTTATATGTAAAATATTTCTCTGTATATCTTCTTTTTTTATATATTTTAACATCCAAATTTGTTTCTTCTTTTACTTCTCTAATTGCAGTTTGAATTTCTGTCTCATTAAACTCAACATGTCCTTTAGGAAATCCCCAACTACCTTTTTTTTGTTGCACAAGTAAAACTCTACCATTATTAATGATAATACACCCACAAGATTTTTCATTTACTTTTTCTATATCTTTTATCTTTTTTTTATATGTAGAATATTTTTTTGAATCAGCTTTGGTTTTGCAGAAATTGTTCTTATAGTTTTTTCTTGATTTTTTTAAACCATCTAGATTATTAAACTTAAATGTTTTACTATTTTCGTTTTGATTTTTTTTATTTTTATACTTATATTTATTTTTATATCTAGGTTTATTCTCATTTTTGTTTTCTAAAGAATTCATAAAAACTACTCCTTCATCCAAATTATATCATTTAAAAAAATATATTAAAAGTAGTTTTTTAATTTTTTTGCTCATATTATATGAAAATGAGCAGTGCAAATGCACTGCTCAGCGTTGTTCTTATACAGTAGCAGGCCATATCCATGGCGCTGTAACCAAAAATTCAGGGTTCATAAGGGATTCCAGCGTAATTTCGTTCCCTTCAGAATCAATAAAAACATACATCTCTGGATCAATAATCTTTGCCTCATGAATTCCTCCAGAATATGCCACTTTATTTTTGGTTGCCACCAAGTTCGTAAAAAGGTTTCTTTCTCTTTCTGGATATTTTAAAAGAACCGTTACTGGACTACCATACTCTATGGCCATGACCAAATCATACCAATGATCAGCCAAATCACCTGCAAAATATTTAAATATATGCCAGTATAGCCCAGAACCTTTCTTATAATATCCTTTTTCTTCAATGATTGATGTCAATTCTTCTACGACATCTCTAGTAACCATTTCGAAGTTATCTGCCATTCCCTGAGCCAAAGTTAGAATACCACATCCCACTTCTTCAAGAGGCAAATCATAAATCTTAAGCCCCTTGTATGAGTCCTCTGGGATAGGCTTGCGAATCGCATTAAATGTTGGGAGTCTAAAATCACTCAACATTTTAAAATCTTCTTTTGACTTAAGGAATAACTCAAAAGCCATCTCTCTCTTTTCCCTGTAGTTATCATAAACCCCTGGGTAAAGATTCCTATCAGGTATGCGCCATCTTAATGTACAAAATTTCCGGTCCATTATAAAAACAACTCCTTTTTATTAAATTTTGGTAAGACCAGTTTATATTATACCATAATATTAGAATAATTTCAATATTAGCAATCTATTAATCATTTTCAGAATCCTTTTCTTCTACACTATCTCTTGGTTTCATTAATGGATATAATACAACATCTCTAATGTTATAGCTATTAGTTAAGAATTGTAAGAATCTATCAACACCTAACCCCCAACCTGAAATTGGAGGCATTCCATATTCCATTGCTTTTATATATTCATAATCAATGCTCATTGCTTCTTCATCACCATTTGCTTTTAATTCACTCTGTTTAATTAACCTTCTTTCCTGCTCTCTTGCATCAACCAATTCTGAATAACCATTAATTATTTCTTGTCCATTAACAATAAGTTGAAATCTATCTGAAACATTTGGATTATCTTCATTACTTCTTGCTAATGGTGATAAATCAGTTGGATGTTCTATTAAATATGTTGGTTTAATTATTTTTGGTCTACTAACTTTTTTATATAATTGATCAATTAAGTTTCCTCTACCTAATGATTCAATTCCTTCTACTTCAAGATTTATATCATTTCTTTTTATTTCTTCAAGTAAACTTTCTGCTGTCTCGTATTTTTCAATATCAATTCCACAATCTTTCAAAATAAGATCTCTAAAACTAATAACATCCCATTCTCCACCAAAATCTATTAATTGCTCTCCTATTTGTATCTTTAAATTTCCATCATATAAATTTGATAATATATACGTAATCATTTCTTTCATGAACTTCATATTATCACGATAATTCCAATAAGCACTATAACCTTCTACCATTGTAAAGTCTTGTAAATGGCTTATATCTATACCTTCATTTCTAAAGTCTCTTGCAACTTCGTAAACATTTGTAAAACCACCTACTATTAATTTTTTTAATGTTAATTCTGGAGAAATTCTTAAATAAACATCCATATTATGTGCATTATGATGTGCAATAAATGGTTTTGCTGTTGCCCCTGATGCAGTATTCTGTAGTGCTGGTGTTTCTACTTCTATAAATCCATGTGTATCTAAATAATTTCTCATCAATCTAATGAATTTTGAACGTAATAAAAATCTTTTCTTAGTTTCATCATTCATAATCAAATCAAGATGTCTTTCTCTATACACTTGTTCCTGATTAGTTATACCATGAAATTTTTCTGGTAAAGGTCTATATGCTTTTCCTAAATAAGTGTAATTTTGTACTTGTAAAGATTTTTCTCCTGCTGATGTTGTAAATATACTACCTGTTGCACCCACAAAATCTCCAATATCCAATATTTCATGCATCTTCTTATATTCTTCTTCACCTATATCTTCTTTTTTTATTACTAACTGAATATGTCCTTCTATATCTTGTACATCTATAAAAGAAATTTTTCCCATTTTTCTTTTGCTCATAATTCTTCCTGCTAATGAAATATTTTCAGTACCATCTTCAAGATTTCTAGCCTCCTTTATAGTATTTGTATATTCAAATCTCTCTGGTCTTGTAGAAACTCCATATTCTATAGCTTTTTTTTCTTTTTCTTCTCTTATCTTAATTAATTCAGCTATATCAGCCATAATTATCACTCCTTTTTAATTTTTGTTTATTTTATACCAAAAAATTGTTAAAATCAATTAAAATCAATATTTTTCAGAATTTTCTCCTGAAAATTTCTGTAATTGTACTCTATTTTTCCAAATAATATCCATTTATACTAAAATATTCTACTGTTTCATCAATTTTATTATAATTTAAAGAAAAACTGTTAATCACTATTTTATTATTATCATCTAATATTATTTCATTATTATCTTTGAAATAATTTAAAGACGATTCTTTTCCATTTTTTTCATATTCACTTAAAAAATTATTGAACATTTTCGATAAATCAACTTCTGCTATTATTTCAGATTTTTTTTCTAATTTAATAGAGCTAAATGCTTTCTCTTTATCTTGGTTATTCATTTCAACATAATTGCAACTAAAATCAATAAGATTATTATATCCAGTTATATTTACTTTTTCTTCATTATAAAAACTAAAATATTCTGAATCCATATATGAAGAATTATTCGAATTATATATTTTAAAACCTTTTATTTCCTCTTTGTCTTTATCTGTTAACAAATTATCTATATATTCTTTTCCTTCTTTAAATTGAATCAAATAATAATATGCACCATATATTTTTTCTTTATCATCATCAGATAAATTAGATTTTGAATTAAACTCTTTTAAAATATTAACTTGATTCCATAAAGATAAATCATACATATTTACAACTGGAATAATTAATGAAAATATTATTATAAAGTCTACTACTAAAATTAAAAAATGTAATTTTTCTTTTTTTATTATATAAAACAAAACATATATTATTTCAAAAATAATTAAAGCTATACATATATATCTATTAGGAGTTAATCCATTCTTTAATACCCTTATTCCAATTGTATATATTTGTAAAAATATAAATGGTATAAATGCTATAGGCATTTTTAAGCTAATTTTATAACTTATACTATTATCCTTAAAATACTGCATACATGTCCATATTGGAGCTCCCACTATAAATAAAGCTGATAATATTCTAAAGATTTGGTTATTTGGCATATCTTTTAAAATTAGAATCTTTAATATGTAAATATAAATTATACCAAAAGATATAAAAACTAAAGATGCTAAAACATATTTTACTAAAGCTTTAAAAAATTTTTGAACTTCTTCATTCAAATCTGTAAGAGCATATATTATATTAGGGAAATAGTAAAATCCTAAGACTAAAGTTTCTATTCTAAAAGTAAGTTTCCCTTTTAAGTTATAAATTAAAATGTCAAAAATTTCACATATAATAAGAATTCCAAGTGCTAATACAATATATATAAATGTTATTTTTGCAAAATTAATTAATACCTTTAATAAATATTCAGATATATTTTTTTTAGATTTTTTTATTATTATAAATAATGAAACTGTAAAAATAGTTGTAATATAGCAAATTGATAATTTATTTATCATATCAAAGTTTCCATCAGATTTTACTAAAAAATTTGCAAAAAAAATCGAAATTATTCCAGTAATTCCATATAAAATTGCTTTATTTATTTTCCTTTTTTCTATAAGATTTTCACTAAAAAAGGTTCCAAATCCCCAAAAAACACAAAAAATATTGATATTTTCAACCCAATTTTCATCATAGAATTTTGTATCTATTAAAACTGTTTGAAATATTGTGTATAAAAATATTATTATCATAGTTAATGGATAATTATTAAAAACATTTTTAATAATTTCTTTTACTGATAAAACTTTCTCTTTAAAACTAATTTTCATTATACATTCTCCCTTTACTACATTATTATATATTAATATATAAAAAAAAGACAAGCCAATAGTTTTTTATTTTGGACTTGTCTATATTATTAAAATAAACAATATTATTTTAATAATATAAATAATTTTGTGGATTTTGAGCCACTCCATTAATTCTTATTTCTAAATGTAAATGAGGTCCTGTTGAGTTACCAGTTGTACCTACATAACCAATTATATCTCCCTGATTAACAGTTTGACCTGGTGAAACTACAATTGAATTACAATGTGCATAATATGTTTGAACTGTATCAGAATGTGATATAACAATAAGATTTCCATATGAACCTTTCATTGATCCAAAGCTGACTACACCTGATGCTGCAGCTTTTATTGGAGTACCTAGAGGACAAGCTATATCTAAACCTGTATGAACAGATGATCTAATTGAACTTCTAGCACCAAATCTTGAACTAATTGTTCCTGAAACTGGTTGTATAAGTGCTATTTCTATAGGATTAACATCATAACTTACATTTATTGAAGTATTAACTTTTCTTGTAGCTGCTGCTTCTGCAGCTTTTCTTGCAGCTTCTTCTGCCTTAGCTTTTTCGAAAGCTGCTACTCTTTCATCTTTAATTACTGTTAATGTAGATAAAGCATCTTCTCTATTAGATACATTAAATTGTGTTTCATATTTTTCTACTATAGCTAAATCTAAACTAACTCCTTCCTGTAAACCTTCTTTAACTTGATTTACTATTTTTTCAGCTTCTTCTTCTGAGTCAACTCTGGTTTTTTCTTCACCATCAATTGTTATTGCATAAATTCTATAAGTCGTAATTGCTGTATCTTTTACTTTAGCATAAACCTCTGAATCTTTAGTTTGTATATTTCTATTAATTAACACTAAATTATACTCAGGATTTATTGTTGCTTCTATAAAAGCTATTGCACCTTCTGTATTATTTAAAAAATTATTTATTTTCTTTTCTAATCTTTCTTTATTATCAATATATCCAAATGTTTCTCCTGCAATTGTAACTGAATATGCAGGTTTATATTTTAATGCTAAAATTGCAACCATAATTAAAGTTGCTAATAAAATAATTTTAAGGGCTTTTATAGTTTCTTTAGTATAGTGTATTATATATTTCCCTAAAATAAAATTCATCTCCTTTTACTGTTAAATTGTGTCACGCAGATGTTATTATACTATAAATAAAAATGGTTTTCAAACCATTTTTTTCAGGTTAATTTTATTATATTCCAAATAGATTTGAAATATTCAAAAGAGAATTGGCAATTTTAACCAATTCTCTTTCAAACTCTTTTTTACTCTTTTTTGCTCTTTTTTTCTATATAGTTTGTTTTTGGTGTTTGTTTTTTCTACAAAAAAATACTAAATTCTACTTCATTTTCATAGACAAAAGTTTACTAATTCCTTTTTCTTCCATTGTAATTCCGTAAACTGTATCTGCAATTTCCATCGTACCTTTTCTATGTGTAATTACTAAAAATTGAACATCTTTAGAAAACTTTTTCAAGTATTCTGCAAATCTATAAACATTTACATCATCAAGAGCAGCTTCAATTTCATCTAATACGCAAAAAGGAGATGGATTCATTTTTAATATTGCAAATAATAATGCTATTGCCGTAAAAGCCCTTTCTCCTCCTGATAAAAGCATCATATTTTGCAATTTTTTTCCTGGTGGCTGGACACGAATATCAATTCCACACTCTAATATATTATTTTTATCTTGTAATATAAGTTCTGCTTTTCCTCCTCCAAATAATTCTATAAATGTTTTTGAAAAGTTTTCATTTATAATTTTAAACTGTTCTTCAAATTGTTTTTTCATTGTTTCAGTCATTTCATTAATTATATTTTTTAATTTACTACTTGCATTTTCAAGATCTAATCTTTGTTCACTATAAAAATCATAACGTTCTTTAATTTGCTTATATTCTTCAATAGAATCTATATTTATATTTCCTAATTCTTTAATTTCTGTTCTCAAAGAATTTACTTGTTTCTGAACTTCATTTGGATTAGAAGTTTTAGTATAATCTTTTATATTATTTGGAGTCAATTCGTATTCTTCCCACATTTTATTAATAACTTGTTCAAGTTCTAATTCAAATTTTGATTTTTTTAAATCTAATTTTGAAACTTTATTCTTAATATCATCAATAATATTTTGTAAATTAATAATATCTTGTTCTAATACTGAAATTTTATCTTTCTTTGATTCTCTTTCTTTCTTTAAAGTTTCTACTTTATCATCACTATGCAAAACATCATATTCCAAATTCTTAATTTCTTGTTTAACTTTATCAATTTTTTGCTCTAATTCTTTATTATCAGAAATTATCTTATCTTTTAAATCTTTTTTCGTCGCAATACTATTTAAATTATTTTGCTTTTCATTATCTATTCTTTCTATCATTTCCGCAATAGATAATTCACTCTCATCAAAAGATGAAACTGAAACTTTAAGATTTGTAATATCAAAATTTAAATCATCAATATATTTTTGAGTATCTTTATTAGCTTCAGAAAATTCACTTATAATTTTTGTTAACTTCTCATTTTCTTTATCTATTTCTTTAACTTTTTCTTCCAAATCTAATTTCATTTTGTCTGATTCTTCTTTTTCTTTTTTTATTGTTTCTAAATCATTTTCTCTTAATTTTGAAAGTTTAGATTCTAGCTTTAAAATTTCTAAATCTAAATTGTCCATCATTTGTTTCTCTGTAGCATATGTAATTTCAGATTCTTGAAGAGAATTAAAGTTTTCTTCATATTTTTCAAGAGATTCTTTAACTGATGATTCGTATTTTTCTTTTTCTTTTGCAAGTAATTCAATATTTTTATTTAATTCTTTTAATTCTTTTTCTATATTTTTAATTTCATTTCCTCTGCCTAACAAATTAACAGTCTTTTTAGCAATTGAACCACCTGTTATAGAACCAGATGGATTTATTACATCACCTTCCAATGTTACAACCTTAAAAGAATATGAATTTAACTTAGAAATCGCAATAGCTGTATCCATATTATCAACAATTACAGTTCTTCCTAAAAGGTTAAGAATAATTTGTTGATATTTCTTATCATAACTAATTAAATCAGATGCAATCCCTATAAAACCTTTTATTCCTCTAGTATTAACTTTAGAAATTTTTTGCCCTTTCATAGATGTTATTGGTAAAAAAGAAGCTCTTCCTAGTTTATTTTCTCTCAAATAATTAACCAATTTTTTAGCATTTTCTTCTGTGTCTGTTACAATATTTTGTATACTATTTCCAAGAGTCATTTCTATTGCTGTACTATATTCATCTTTTACTGTAATAAGATTAGCCAGTACCCCATGCATTCCTTTTTTCAATTCATTGTTTTTTTCTGTTGCTAGTAATAATTCTTTAACTGTTCTACTATATCCTTCTTTTTCTCTTTCTGTTTCAATTAAAAATTTATATCTAGTCTCCTTCATTCTATATGAATTTTGAAGTTCTAATATTTTTCTATTATATTCTTCTATTTTCTTTTCAGTCTCAATTTTTTCTAATTTTAAATTCTCTACTGTTCTTAATAAATTATTTCTATTTGATTCAATTTCATAAAAAGCTTTGCTCTTATCAGCTTTTGAATTTCTTTGCATATCAAGTTCAGAAACAGTTTCAGTTATTTCCTTTTTTATTTGATTTTCTCTTTTAATTAAATTTTCCTTATTTACTTTTTCACCATTTATTTGTGCAACATATTCATATCTATTATCTGTATTTTCTTGAGTGATTCTTTTTTTCTCTTCAATTTCAAGTTCTTTTTCACTCATGTTTTTTGAATATTTCTCAAATTCTTTTTCTTTTTCTGCTAATTCTTTTTCAAATTTTTCCTTATTATTTGCAAGTCTATCTTTTTTAGCAATTTTCTGATTACTTTCTTCTTCTAGAGTCTTATTTAATTCTTCTAATTCTTTTATTTCATCCTCTATTCTATCATAATTCTCTTTATTATTTGAAATTCTTTCATTATAAATCCCAATTTCGCTATTTAATTGCTCTTTTTTATTAGAACTTTCAAAATTTAATCTTTGAGTTTTCTCAATTTCTTCTAACAATTTATCATAATTTTCTTTTAATCTATCTTTTTCTAATTGTATATTTTGAAGTTTTTCTTCTTCTTTTACTTTTTGAGTATCAAAAATATCTATATTTTTGATTGAATCATCTATTTTTTCTCTATAATCATCTATATTAAATAAAAATAACCCAATTTCTATATTTTTTAAGTTTTCTCGTAAATCTAAAAATTTTCTAGCTTTTTCAGACTTTATTCTTAAAGGTTCTATATTACTTTCAATTTCTGAAACAATATCATTTATTCTTAATAAATTTAATTTAGTTTGTTCAAGTTTTTTCTCTGATTCCAATTTTCTGTTTTTATATTTTACTATACCAGCAGCCTCTTCAAAAATATTTCTTCTATCTTCTGACTTATTACTTAAAATTTCATCTATTTTTCCTTGTCCAATTATAGAATACCCATCTTTTCCTATACCTGTATCCATAAATAATTCTAGTATATCTTTTAATCTACAAGGAGTCTTATTAATGTAATATCCAGACTCACCACTTCTATAAATTCTTCTAGTTATAGTAACTTCCATATATTCAATTGGAAGTTTTCCATCTTGATTATCAAATATTAAAGATGCTTCTGCAAATCCTAAAGATTTTCTATTTTGAGTACCAGCAAATATAATATCTTCTGATTTGGTTCCTCTTAAAGATTTTATACTTTGTTCACCCAAAATCCATCTAATACAATCTGATATATTACTTTTTCCTGACCCATTTGGTCCAATTACTGTTGTTACACCTGGCATAAAATCCAAAACTGTTTTATCAGCAAAAGATTTAAAGCCATACATTTCTAGTCTTTTTAAATACATATTTTTTATCCTCTTCTTTCAAACTTCTTTAACTATATATTAAAATCAATAAAAATTCAACTATGGTTTTTATTTTTTAATATTTTATTTTAGTGATTTATAATTTTTAAAATTACTTGATTTATAAAAAAATTATATATAAAATATAATTAAAGATATACAAAGGAGAAAACCAATGAATGAAAAATTTGATTTTTATAGTAAAACTTCTATAAAATCTTATAATCTCGATGAAAAAATACGTTATCAATTAAAAATGCTAGATGGATTAGACGCTTTTACCAGAAGACATTCTGAAAATGTGGCTAATCTTACTTGTAGACTTTGTGAATATTTAAATGTTGATAGAGCAATTGGAAAAGGTTTTACAGTTTATTGTACCACTTGTGCTTATTTACATGATATAGGAAAAATATTTATTCCTCCAGCTATTCTTCAAAAACAAGCTGCCTTAACTCCAGAAGAATATAAAGTAATGCAAACTCATACTACAATTGGTTATAAAATGTGTATGGAAGATCCCAAACTTCGTCCATATTCAGCAGGAACACTTTACCATCACGAATCATTAGATGGTTCTGGATATCCTAATGGTGTAAAAGGAGAAAAAATTCCATATGAAGGACAAATAATAAGAGTAGCTGATGAGTTTGATGCTATAAGCTCTAAAAGACAATATAAGACCCATGTTGGAATTATTGATACACTAAATTTACTTATAGAAGATTCCAATCCTAAACTTGAAGCTCTAAATAAATTGGTTGATGACAGTAAACCAAATAAATCAATGGGACTTAAAGTAGGAAAAATAAATAAAGAAGTTTTGAGACAATTATTTAAAGTAGTTTTAGATGATACTGAATATGAAATTTCAATTAGATTAGAATATTTAGACTTTTTAAAAGAAGAATTAAAGCGTCTCAATGAAGCAAATAAATATTATCGCAAAATGCAAAAAGCTCCAGAAAAGAAAAAAGATTATTTTAAACAAGGAGTAGAAGCATACTTAAGAAATAATGAAAAAGTAGAAGAATGTCCTAATATAATGGCCGAAATGGAAAAAGCTTATGCTGATAGGCAAGAACATTTGAAAAAATTATATTTGGAAGCAAAACAAATAAAAAAATTAAAATGCTAAAAAAAACATAACAACTAATTTTATTAGTTGTTATGTTTGGTACCATTGACATAGATATCTACCACCTTGTTACTATATTAATATTGATGTAAGTTGTTATAGTAATATAAGAATTAAACATTGATAGTTTTTTCAATATTTATATTATCTTTTTTGTAAAATTTAGATAATCCAATTCTATAAATGATACTTCTAATGTAAAAATCAACAAAATTAGAAATTCCAAAAATGAATAAAGCAATTGTACTTTTTAGAAAAATAAAACATAATATTACTCGAATAAAAGATCCCATAAAAGATCCCATTAACATAATTTTTGGCTTTCCTTGAATGATTAAAAGAGTTTGATAGGTAACATATAAATATAATCCAAACATTCCAAAAGAATAGAAGATTATATATGGAAAACATTCAATCAGTGGTAAACTCCCATGAGATATAATTAAAATTAATGCCCCAAACAAATAGTCTAGAAAAATAATTATTCCAAAACATTTATTTTTCATCATGACACAATTGTTATATTGTTCAATTTTTGAATTATATTCAGGTAATTTTATCATTAATGTTGCTTGAAAAGCACTTGCAATTACTTCTAATTTTAAAATAGTTGAATAACAAATTGTATGTATAGAATATTTTTCAGTTCCTAATTTGCTAGCAAATAACCCATAAATTAAGATAAATATTCTAGACAATAATCTTTCTAAAGATGTCGGAATACCTATATGAAAAACATTTTTTATTATAGACTTATTTGGTAAAATAAATTTTAACTTTAATTTGTAAAGCATATATAGAATTGTTATTATCCATGATACAATAGTAGCAATAAACAATAGTATTAATTTTTTAGTAAATATAAATGCAATAAAATCTAACCCTATTAATGTTACATAATACAATACTAAACTTTTTCTATATAATTTCAAATCATTTCTCAAGCGTACCATCTCAAATATAGCATTAGCAAGTCTTCCAATAGTTAAATAACAAATATAAAGTGACAAAATATTAGATAACATTTCTTTTTGAATAGCACTCAATTCAAATAAATTAACAATTATATTTTTTAAATAGAATACTAAAATACCTAATAATAATCCAACTATTACATTTATGATTAAATATGCACTTTCATCTTTTCTATCAGTTCTATAAGTAAATATACCAATGTCACTAATTGATTTTAGTATTAAATCAATTGAAAATAAACTGCCACAAACTACAATTGCATCAATATTTATTGCGTTATTAAATGAAGCATCAATACTATCCGCTATACTCATAAAAATAAAACTTATAAGTAAAGATATAAATTCTTTCATTACTTTATCACCTTTTGTTTATAATTTAACAAAATTATACCATAAACGACAAAAAATTAATACGTTATGATTAAATTCTAATTTTATTTTATCTTTCCTTTTTGTTAAAAACAGAAAGCTATGTGTTTTCTTTAATATTTTTAATTTCGATTATTTTAAACATTATAAGATGATATTTAACAAAATTAATTAATGTAGTTTATTCACATTGTGTCAAAGGACTTTTAGTTATGACTCAAGTCCTAAACCAGTAAGAATTATTTAAGTACACTTTATTAAAATTTATGTTTATAGACAGCTGAAACGATATAAAATATAGCTCTAAAAGTAGTGAAATTAAATTTTAGGAGGTTTTAGTTATAGTAAAGATAACAATTAGTGAGATAATAGCTCAAGGAATAGAACAAAAAACAAGACTTGAAAGATTAAATGAAATAGCTAAAAAGTAATATAATATATTACAAGATAGTAAAGGAATAAAAAAATTAGAAAGATTAGATAATAATTATCATATAAAATAGTGAATCGTAAAACCCGTTTTGAAAAAATCAAAACGGGTTACTTACGTTATTTAATTGTTTTCCAACATTGAGGGTCTTTACCGTAAAAATTACCTGAAAGACATTTAGCGACTGATGGACAACCACGACAAAAATTTTTCAATTTGCATTTTGAGCATTCTTCAAATTTTTCGTACTGTCTATATTTTTTCATTTTTTCTCCAAAAAAAATATCGTACAGACTTTCTTCTGGTACTTTTCCAATTGGAGATTCACATCTTCTACAAGCATATACTGTTCCATCAGACAATACTGTCATATGAGAAATTCCACACCGACATCCATCTAATATTAAATCTTTAGGATTTTCAACATTGTCTATATTAAACAAACCATTTTCATAAAGAAATAAAGTCCATAAATGATCTTTTAATACAAACTTCGTATGACTGTCTTTATAGAAAATAAACTTTTCCCACATTGTGCTTAAAAATTCGTGATATTCTTCTGCAGACACAATATTTTGAAAATCATCTGGATTAGGGCAATATCTTGCAAAAGCAAAATTGTCTACCTCATATTTTACAACTGTGTCAACCAAATCAGGAATTTCGTTGATATTACTCTTTGAAACAGTAGCCATAATAGTAGTAGCAATTCCTGCTTTTCTCAGGCAATTAATCTTACTTAAGGTCGCAGTAAAAGAGCCTTTTTTTCTAATAAAGTCGTGGGTTGCTTCTAATCCATCCAAAGACATTTGATAATTAATACATCCATAATTTGTGAGTCTCATAGCTACTTCATCTGTAATATGAAATGGATTTCCTAATATCGCAAATTTAATGTTGTTTTGCTTGAGTAACTCGAGAAACTCCCATACATTTTTATAAAGTAAAGGATCTCCACCAGTTACAGAGATAAAAGGTGCCCGTTCCATTTTTTTACAGGTACTAATAAAATCTTGCAATATTACAGAAAGTTTTTCGAAAGATAAATCATTGTTTTTACACAAATCTTTTCCTGCATAAATATAACAATGTTTACATCTTTGATCACAATTATCTGTAATATGCCATTGTAGTCCAAAGTATTTTTGTGCCATTACTATCCCTCCTGAGATTACAAACAACCTCCGCCACAGCCACCAATGCAGCCTCCACCGCAGCCTCCACTGTAGCCCCAACTGCCACCAGAAGTATTTTTCTTATCTTCTTCTGTTTCTTTAGATAATGTAGTATCGCTAGCGTTAACTGTTTCTGTAGAAGAGAGTACATCCTGTGCTGTAAAAGAAGGAGAATAATTTACTGCATCTTTATCAGCCCAATAGTTACAGGAATCTTCTATTTTCCGAGTGTCCTCATCAGAAGATTTCTTACCAAACAACGTCTTGAAAAAATTTTTAAACATAAGTATTCCTCCTTGTATAAAATTATTTAGATAGGATTTATATATACACTTGCTTAAAGCAAGATAATAAAAATAACTAAAATATCTTATCATATTTTTATGTAAATTTCAATAATTAAGGCAATAATTAAGGTTAAATTTATTGATTTTTATATAAATTTATATGTACTTCGCTAGGAGCCCCCTGACATCTTTGCAAAACGAAGTTTTGAAAGTGTCATAGTGGGTTACATACTTTTGTAAAAAAGTTATGTAACAACTCCATTTGATTGCCTCTTTATTACTTACATAAGTGAACAATATTAGACAAAAATAGAAATGATTATTTAGTGTACTCAACTAATGCATTCTCCCCCTATGAGTTTTGACCAGCAGTACAAAACTCGGGGATGATGTGGTACATACTGAAAATAAAACTAAAAAAGTACCATTCTAAGAATGGTACTTTTTTCATCTGTTCTATTAATTCGAACAGATACGTCATTGGTAGCGAGAGGGAGATTCGAACTCTCGACACCTTGGGTATGAACCAAGTGCTCTAGCCAACTGAGCTATCCCGCCATCGCTTAATTATTATACAAAGATTTTATATAATTGTCAAGTTTTTTTATTCTTTTTTACTATCATCTTCTTTATTTTTATCTTTATTTTTATTTTTAGCAACAGGAATTACAATATTAGATTTTTTTGTAATTTTTGGTTTTAATGCTTCAACAAAATTTTCTACATCTGAAAAATTAAGTTCTGATGAATCTCCAATCACAACTTCAATTTCATTATTATCTACATTGTTATCATTTTTTTTGTCCTTTTCTTCATCATTACATTTATCATTCATAAATAATTTCAATCCTTCCTTGCCTTCTCTCGTTTGCAGAAGGCACAAATCTGGTTGGAAAAGAATTAAATTTTTACTAGGAAAACAAATTTAAAATTTATAAAACGTACTTTTAATACGTTGATAAAATTTTAAATTAAGTTCATCACCGCGCAACACCAAAATTCTAATTATTATTTATCTTCTCCATAGTAAAATTATACCATTTATATTCTATATTTGTCAAACATTTTAATACTTTCAAAACTTGACATTAAAAAGCTTACATGAGATAATATGAACGTTGGAATTATGTTTACAGAATTAGTTCTAAATGGAGGTAAAAAATGAATTTTGAAACAAAACAAGCAATAATAGAAGCTATGCTATTTGCTACTGGGAAAATTGTTACTATTCAAGATATCATGAAAATACTTGAAATCGAATATTCTGAAATCGAAACAATTATTTTAAAATTAAATGAGAAATATAATGCATCAAATAGTGGAATCGAATTATTGAAGTTAGATAATGGATATCAATTATGCACTAAAAAAGAGTACTATGAATATATTTACCCTTTAATTGATAAAAAAACTAAACCTAGTATCTCTAATTCTGCTCTTGAGACACTTTCAATTATTGCATATAACCCTAAAATTACTAAAGCTGAAATTGAAGCAATTAGAGGTGTTAGTTCTGATGCCACTATTTATAAATTATTAGAATATAATTTAATTGAAGAAGCTGGAAAATTAGATGCCCCAGGAAGACCTAATACATATAAAACAACTACTGAATTCTTAAGAATGTTTGGAATATCTTCTCTAGATGAACTTCCTGAACTTCCTAGGTATAAAATTGATGAAAACGAACAAATAGTTTTAGATGAGATTATAACAGAAAATGAGAAAAAAGATTCAGACACAATAACAGAAAAAGAATAATTTATTTAATATTAAACACCCACAAAAATTATATAATTTTTGTGGGTGTTTAATATTATTATGCTATTTCTACTCAAATTACTTACAAACCAAAACTTATTCCAATAGCATTATTAACCTTTCCCATTAATTCATTATCATCTATGTGACCTATTTTTTCTTTTAATCTGCTTTTATCTATTGTTCTAATTTGTTCAGCTAATACAACAGAATCTGATTTTAGTCCTATTTTAGAAGATCCTATTTCTATATGTGTTGGTAATTTATTTTTTCCTGTTTGAGATGTAATTGCTGCTGCTATTACTGTTGGACTATATTTATTTCCTGTATCATTTTGTATAATTAGTACTGGTCTAATTCCTCCTTGTTCTGAACCAACTACAGGACTTAAATCTGCATAATACATATCGCCTCTTCTTACTACCATAATCTTCACTCCTAATTATTACATATAAAAAATTAACTATTAAAAAAATTTTATTTAATTTAATTGTTGCTCGTTATATTCTATGATTATTTTTATATTTTGTTCATTATCAGTGATTATCATTTTTTCCAGTTTATTTGTTTTACTATTTATATATAATGTTTTATTATGTAAGTAATTATTTTTATTATTTTTTTTGGTTTTTAGTATTATTACATCATTTTTTGTTTCGACACTTTCAAAATCTGCTTCTTCTATAAAGTTACTTAAAAATAAATAATTCTTTGAAATTGGTTTATAATTTTCATATATTTTTATTAAATTTAAATTAGTATTTGAAATAGTTAATTTATTATTTTTTAATTCTATACAAAATCCTTCTATATTATTGTCACTCTCAACTTTTTCAAAACTATAATTTTCTTCTAAATTTTCATAAAATTCAATATTATATTGATTTTGAGTTTTATTGCTATATACAGTAACTTTAGTTTTTACTTTATATTCTTTTAAATTCAAAATTTTTTCAATAATCATTTCTTGATTTTGACTAATTATATTATTTCCATTTTTAGCAAAAATATAAACAATAATTGAAAAAACTATAAAAAAAATAAAAAAAATTATGTACTTAGGTTTCATTATATCCTCCTAATACACAATTTATTCTATATATTTTTTATATATTCATTTATTATTTCATAAAATTCTTCACTTGATTCTGTTCTATTTATCTTATCCCTAATAACACTTGCATGTGGTTGTCCTTTTATATACCAAGATATATGTTTCCTTATTTCTCTTGTAGCTGTATATTCACCTTTATACATTAATAATAAATTGAAATGTTCTTTTATAACATTTAATTTTTCAAAATTGGAAACTTCTGGAAGTTTTTCTCCTGTTTCTAAAAAATATTTTATTTTTTTAAATAACCATGGGTTTCCTAAACTTGCTCTTCCAATCATAATTCCATCTACACCTGTTTGTTCAAACATTCTTAATGCATCCTCTTCAGACTTTATATCACCATTCCCAATAACTGGAATCTTAACAGAGTCTTTAACTTTTCTAATTATATCCCAATCTGCATTTCCTGAATAGAATTCTTGCCTAGTCCTTCCATGAACTATTATTCCATCTGCTCCAGCTTCTTCTACAATTTTAGCTACTTGAATAGCCACTATATTTTCATCATCCCAACCCTTTCTAATTTTTACAGTAACAGGTTTAGTAGATTTCTTAACTACTTGGGTTACGATTTCTTTAATTAGTTCTAGGTTTAATAAAAGTCTACTTCCATCGCCTCCTTTTACCACTTTAGGTGCAGGACATCCCATATTAATATCTAAAATATCAGCATAATTTGAAACAAATTCTGCTGATTGCCCCATAAATTCAGGTTCACTTCCAAATATTTGCATTGAAATTGGATACTCATCTTTACCTTTTTCAAGCATTTTTAAAGTTTTCTCGTCTTTATAACAAATTGCTCTGCTACTTACCATTTCATTACAAACCAATCCAACTTCACCATATTTTTTGCATATTATTCTAAATGGCAGGTCTGTTATCCCTGCCATTGGAGCTAATATTATATTATTTTTTAATTCTACATCACCTATTTTTAATTTTTTTAAAAACATTTTACATCATCCCATCAACAAAAATAGATCTTTGTCTTCTTGAACTAATATTTAACAGTAATCCAATACAAATAAAATTCGTTATAAGAGAACTACCACCATAACTTACAAAAGGAAGCGGAACTCCAGTTATAGGTACCAAACCTATAGTCATTCCAATATTTTCTGCCATATGAAAGAAAAATACACCAGCAATTCCTATTGCAATATATGATCCTATGTTATCTTTCGCAGTTTTAGCTATATATATTGTTTTAGTAATCAAAGTAATATAAAGTATAACTATTGCCACTGTAGCAATAAATCCCATTTCTTCTCCTATAACTGAAAAAATAAAATCTGTTGTTTTTGGAGATAAAAAACCAAGTTGAGTTTGATTGCCTTTTAAAAGCCCCATACCCAATAATTGTCCAGATCCAATAGCCAACTTTGATTGCATTAAATTATATCCTGCACCTCTTGGATCTTTTTCTGGATGCATAAATATATCAATTCTCGATTTTGCATGCTCTGGCAAAACGTATATGTAAGCAATTGGAACTAATATTACAACCAATATTAATGCTACTATTATATATTTTTTATCTAATCCTGAAACAAATAGCATAAATAAAAATGCTAAAGTATATGCAATCGCAGTTCCATAATCAGGTTGCTTAATAATAAGGAAAGTAGGAATAGAAAAAGATATTAGAAATATACATAATTTCCATATTTTATTTATTTCTCCTTTTCCTTTTAATTGTAATTTATTTAATATCATTGCCCAAAATAAAATTGCTACTATTTTTCCTAATTCAGAAGGTTGTATTGCAAGAAAATCTCCAATTTTAAACCAGCTTGTAGCACCATTTATTGGCTTGGTAAATAAAACTCCTACCAGAGCTGATATAAGTACAATAAAAAATAGTGGAGAAAACTTTATAATAATATTATAATCAACCAATGAAACTAATATTAAAAATGGTATACTTAATAAAAACCATTGAATTTGTTTTTTGAATTCTTCATATTCTGTACTTTGAGTTGCGGAAAATAATGCAACTAGACCTATTATAAACAAAAATAAACTAACTACTAATACAGACCATTCTGTATTTTTTATTTTTTTATTTTTCATTACTAAACCTCTTTTTCTTTTGTTCAGCATTTTTTCTATCTTCTTCTTCTGCTGCTTTTAATAAATCATCAAAAGTAACATCATCGTCTTCTTCATCAGATAAATTTTCTTTTTTTACCTGTTCTTTAGCCACTTTTTCTTCTATTTTTTTATCTTTCTTTTTGGGTCTTCCTCTTTTAGCACTCTTTTTTAATTGCACTACTGTTTCTGTTATAACTTCTTTAACTTTTTCTGTTTTTTCATCTACTATATTATTATTTTTTTTATCTATATTAATTTCAATACCTGCTTCTTTTAATTCTTCCATTTTTTTTATGTTTGATATAGCAGGTATAATCTCTTTTATAATATCATTTTGTCTTTGTTCAATTTTTTGAGTGTTTTCAGCACTTTTATTTTGTATATCTTCGTTTATTTTTTCTGTATTATTACTTTCATTATCTTCAGTTATTTTTTCAGTATTATTATTTTCGTTATCTTCAGTTATTTTTTCAGTATTATTATTTTCGTTATCTTGATTTATTTCCTTATTATTATCTTCAACTTCAATTTTATCTGTATCCTGTTCTTCATTCTCTTTAGGCTCTTCTATCTTTTGAGCTATAATTGATCCATCACTCTGAAGTGCAAATTTATAATTTTCAACTTTCATATCATTTCTAATATTCAATATTGGAATATTTGCATATAATGAAGGAGTTCCATTACTACCATCCTCATTTTTTTGAGTAATGAGTCTGACATCAATATTATCTTCATTAACTTCTATGTATTTTTTTATAACATCTATGATTTCCTGTTTCATTAACTCTAAAAAATCTGCAGAAACATTAGCTCTGTCTTGCATAAGAACCATATGTAATCTTTCCTTAGCTGTCTCTTTAGAATCTTTAGTTGTTGCTTCTAATTCTTTTGGTTCAGATTTACTCATCTTTTTGAAAAATCTCGTTAAATTTTCAAACATTTCTACTCCTCCCTAAAATTATGCTCTTCCAAATAGTCTCTTTATTCTAGCCCAAAAACCTTTCTCCCTTCCAGGAACTGTTACTTCAATATTTTCTCCTAAAATTCTTCTTGAAATTTCTAAATAAGCTTTTCCAGAAGGAGCTCTTTTGTTTGAAATAACTGGTTCACCTTTGTTAGTTTGAGTAATTATATATTCATCATCAGGAACTACACCTATTAAATCTATTGATAATAAATCAACTATATCATCAACATCCATCATCTCTCCTCTTTTTACCATTGATGGTCTTAATCTATTAACAATAAGTTCTGGATTTTTTATTTCAGATGCTTCTAATAGTCCTATTATTCTATCTGCATCTCTAATAGCAGATATTTCAGCTGTAGTTACTACTAAAGCTCTATTTGCTCCAGCTATAGCATTTTTAAATCCTTGTTCAATTCCTGCTGGACAATCTATTAATATGTAATCAAATTCTTCTTTTAATTTGCCAGTTAACTCTTTCATCTGTTCTTCATTTATGGCAGTTTTATCTTTGGTCTGTGCTGCTGGAAGTAAGAATAATTCTTTAAATCTTTTATCTTTAATAAGAGCTTGTCTTAGCTTACATTTTCCCTCTATTACATCAACTAAGTCATAAACTATTCTATTCTCTAATCCCATTACAACATCTAAATTTCTAAGACCAATATCTGTATCAACTAAAGCAATCTTTTTACCTGCTAATGCTAGAGCAGAACCTAAATTAGCTGTAGTTGTAGTTTTTCCTACTCCACCTTTTCCAGATGTTATAACAATAACTTCTCCCATAATATCCTCCTTAATCATTAAAAACACACATTCCGTTATTTTTTACTTTTATATCTTATTATTTTTTACCCAAAAAGTCAATGAATCTGGCAATATTTTTGTAATTTTTTTGTAATATTTTTGTAATGCTTTCATATAATTGTTCAAACATTATAAATTTTCTTTTTTATACTTCTCTAACAATTCATTATAATCTTCTAGAAAATGATGTCTCGTCCCATTTCTTTGACTTCTATATGAAATAATTGTATCTAAATTTACATTTTGAGCACTTCTGAAAATATTCATATCAACTCTATCATAAACTTGCCTTAATTCTTTTATCAATTTTTTTACTTCTTCTCTTTTTGATTTGCCTTTATCATTATCACATGTTTTATAATTTTCAGTAACTTTACAAGCACATTGAATAAAATCTAAATTATTCTTTTCTTTCCAAGATATAATACTTGACTCTTTTACATAATATAATGGTCTTATAAGTTCCATACCATGATGAGAAGTACTTACCACTTTAGGCATCATTGTTTGCATTTGAGAACCATATAACATTCCCATCATTATTGTTTCTATAACATCATCAAAATGATGACCTAATGCAATTTTATTACATCCTAATTCTTTTGCCTTTTCATATAGATATCCTCTTCTCATTCTAGCACATACATAACAAGGATGATCATTTATTCCCTCAACTATATTAAATATTCGTGTTTCAAACATTGTTAATGGAATATTTAATAATTTAGCATTTAATACGACTTTCTGTACATTTTCTTCATTATATCCAGGATTCATAGATAAAAAAATTAAATCAAATTTCATTTTTCCATGTCTTTGTAATTCTTGAAGACATTTTGCAAGTAGCATAGAATCTTTTCCTCCTGAAATACATACAGCAATTTTGTCTCCCTCTTGTATCATTTCAAACTCTTGAATACCTTTTACAAAATTATTCCAAATTTTCTTTTTATAACTAGTTATAATACTTCTTTCTATCTCTTTATATTTTTCCAATTTAGTTCTCCTTCTATTATATACTGCACTTTTACTTATTTCTCATCTTGTAACAGCTACTAATACAGTATCCACACTCAATAGTTCGTCATTCTATTTATATAAATACATTCATAAAGAACACTCTATATGAATAAATTAAATTCAAATATAAATATGTGCACCTCAAATAATAAATTTTATCTATTATTTGAGGTGCACTTGAATATTTTTCTTATGTTTAAAACTATTTTTCCTCTGGTGCTTCAACAGGACAAACACCTGCACAAGTACCACAGCTTATACATTTTTCTGGATCTATAACATATACGTTATTTCCTGGTTCAATACAACTAACAGGACAAGCTCCTGCACATGCTCCACAAGATATACATTTATCTGTAATTTTGTATGCCATATTTTTATCCTCCTTTCAATAATGCTGTTTATTTTATTATAACAATCTTTCTACATTTTTCAATACTTTTGTATATAATTCTTTTTCATTTATACAATTTACTTTTCTGTTTTTCATAATTACTTTTCCATCAATAATTGATGTTTCCACATCAGCTCCATTTGCAGAATACACCAAGTTTGTTACTATATTGTTTGAAGGAATTAAATGACTTTTTTCAATATCAATTAAAATAATATCTGCTTTCTTTCCTTCCTCAATTGTTCCTATTTCATTATCTAGTCCTAAAACTTTTGCTCCTTCTATAGTTGACATTTTTAATATATCGTAAGCTTTTATAACTGTTGGATTTAATGTATTTACTTTTTGAAGATATGCTGTAAGTTTCATTTCTTCAAACATATCTAAAGTTGAAGTACTTCCACTACCATCTGTTCCAATTCCTATCTTGATATTATTGTCATGTAATTTTTTAATATTACATATTCCAGATGAAAGTTTACAATTACTAATTGGATTATGTGAAATTCCAGTATCTTTTGTTTTTAAAATTTCTATATCACTATCAGAAAAATATATTCCATGAGCTAATATAGTCTTTACATCAAAAACATTTAAATCATTTAAATATTCTGTAGGAGTTTTTCCATATCTTTCTCTGATAGTTTTTACCTCATCCATTGTTTCTGCTAAATGAACATGAATCGGTGTATTTAATTCTTTAGCTAAATTTACACATAATTTTATTGTTTCTGGATTACATGTATATGGAGCATGAAAAGATACAAGTACTTTTATTCTATAGTCCATATTATTATATTTTTTTGCATATTCTCTAGTCTTATCCAATTTATCCCCAATAGAATTATCTGTAACACACCAAGAAACATTTGCTCTAATTCCCATTTTTTCTACTGCTTCAATAATCTTTTCTGTACCAAAATACATATCATTACAAGTAGTAGTACCTGATTTTATCATCTCTAAAATGGATAAACATGAATTATAATAAAAATCATCATTTTCGAATTTATCTTCAACTGGAAAAATCGCATTATTTAGCCAATCCATAAGAGTTTTATCATCTTTATAACCTTTGAAAATACTCATAGGAAGATGTGAATGTGTATTAACTAATCCTGGCATTAAAATTTTTCCTGTTCCATCAATTACTTCTTCAGCATTCTTATCTATACTTTCTGATATTTTTTCTATTTTATCTTTTTCTATAAAAACATCTTTTTTCACTATATTAGGTTCATTTGAAACCATATCTAATATATAAGCATTTTTTATAAGAATACTCATATTATATTTCTCCTTCAGAATTATTAATATCAATTTTATCTAATTTTTCTAGTTCTTCTAATTCTTTTATATTTTCATCAGATTCTAAACTCATATCAGTAATATTTTCTGTAGCTTTTATAACCACAACATCTTTCAATTCGTGTTTTTTAAAATAAACTTCATCTCCGTCTTTATATTTTACTCTGAGTATTTCTTTTAAAGTTTCAACTGATGTTACTTCTCCAGTACCTTCAGATGTTTTTACTATTGAACCAATTCCTGGAATTCTTTTTAGTTTTTCTGTATAAACTTCTTCTTCATATTTCAAACAACACATAAGTCTTCCACACATTCCAGAAATTTTTGATGGGTTAAGAGAAAGATTTTGTTCTTTAGCCATTTTTATAGAAACAGTTTCAAAATTACTTAAAAAAGAACAACAACATAATTGCCTTCCACACATTCCATTTCCACACATTCTACGTACTTCATCTCTAACACCTATTTGTCTAAGTTCAATTCTAGTTCTAAAAACAGCTGCTAAATCTTTAACCAATTCTCTAAAATCAATTCTTCCATCAGCTGTAAAATAAAATATAAGTTTTGAACCATCATATTTATATTCAACATCTATTAGTTTCATATCTAATTTATGTTTAGCTACTTTTTCTTCACATATTTTCATTGCCTCATTTTCTTTTGCCTTAAAATCATCTCTAATCTTTTTATCCTTTTCTGTTGCAATTCTAATAACTTTTTTCAATCCATCAGTAACTTCACTATCATCTATTTCTTTTTCGGGTATTACAACAGTTCCATATTCTTGTCCCATAGCAGTATCTACTATTACATTCATATCTTTTTCCATTTTTAAATCGCCAGGATCAAAAAAATATATTTTTCCAACCTTTTTAAATCTAACTCCTGTTACTTTTTTCATTTACTTCCTCCCAAACTTTAAAAAGCAAAATATCTATTGTCATATCTAAATAAGCATTTGATTTTAATCTATTTATACCTTCATTAATATAAGGTATACAATTTAAGAACTTTTTATCTATTTTTGCTTGTTCATATAAACATACAATAATAAAATCTAAAAATTCTAATATATTATCTTTATCATAAATTATTTTAGAATCTTGAATAAAACTAATAAAATCCATTTGTTGTATATTTTTTATTATATTTTCAATAGCTATTAATTTATCTTTTTTCTCCTGTGCTTTTAAAACTTTTCCTATACTACCATCGTAATATTTTAATAAAGTGGGCGTTAAATCTTTATATTCTAATTTTTCTTCTATATATTGTTTTAATAAATTTTCTGGTATATTGTTAAATTTTATACTAGTACATCTAGATTTTATAGTATTTAATATTAAATTTTCATTTGAAGAAATTAATATAATTATAATAAATTCTGGTGGCTCTTCTAATGTTTTTAATAAACAATTTTGAGCTTCTCTTGTCATTTTATCACAATCATTTATTATATAAACTTTTCTTTTTGATATTATTGGCTTTTCTATAATTTTATCAATTAATTGTTTTCTAATTTGTTCAACTTTTATAGTTTCTCCTTCTTCATTTATAATAAAGAAATCTGGATGATTGTTACTATTAAAACATAAACAAGATTTACAATTACACAAATCTTCTTTTTCATTTAAACAAAGAATGTATTTTGCCAGTTCTTTAGCAAAAGTAAATTTTCCTATTCCTTCTTTACCTAAAAATAAATAACTATGTAAAAAGTTTTCGTTCTGTAAACTATTATTAAAATATTTTTTTATTTTATCATTTCCAATAATATTTTTAAAACTCACAACTATATCCTCTATTTGATTTTTCCAAATACATTTAATGGCCAAAATCTATATACTACAACACCTTCTATTTTGTTTAAAGGTATACAACCAAAAACTCTACAATCCGTACTTTTGGTTCTATTATCACCCATACAAAAAACATATCCATCTGGCACAATAAAATCATTATATACATCTGATTCTGTATAAACATCACTAGCTAAATAACTAGACTCATCTAATTCCTTATCATTTATAAATACTTTATTATCTTTAATAACTACATGTTGCTTTTCTGTAGCTATAACTCTTTTTATATAACTAGTTTTTGTAATTTCTAATCCATAATAAAAAAATCTGCTAAAAATTCCATTTTTTTCATTAAATGTTGCTACTGGATTATTTTGATCAACATTATATGGATTAAAAAAGCTTTCATCATTTGGTGCTTCAAATGTAACTATATCCCCTACCTTAGGTGTTTTTTTAGTTATTCTAAAAGTTCTATTAAGTACTAATCTTTGCTCTTCTTTTAAAGTAGGAAACATTGATCCTTGTTTTACAATTGTAGGAGTAGCTATAAAATATCTAAATAGTAATGCTAATACAAAAGCTATAATTATACAATAAATCCATTCTAATATATTTTTTACTTTATCGTTCATATGTACCTTCTTTCTTATATTCCATTTGTAACACAGATAATTATATATCATTATATACTTTTTTTCAATCACTTTATATAAATTTATTGCAAAGTACGAGTCTCATCAAATGAAAAAGTAAAAAATCATTTATGAAATTTCATTTTAAAAGAAAAGAGTGCTTACTGCATAGTAAATAGGGGCTATGTAACATAGCCCCTAATCATATATTTATTTAATTTTTATACTATTATTTAATTCATCTCTCATTCTAATAGCTTCAGCACGTGTAGCTTGTGCATAATCTTCTTCAGAAAATTTGTCTTTCCATAAATCAGATTTATATGCACACATTAAACTTCTCGTAGCATTTACAATTCCACCAAGACCGTTTTTATCAAAGCCTAATGCTATATCTTCAGCCTTTCCTCCGTTGAGCACCATAACCTGGTATTAAAAAGTATGTATGTGGCATAAGTTCTCGTAATTCTTTTAATTGTTTAGGATATGTTGCTCCAACTACAGCTGAAACAGAACTATAACCGTATTCTCCTCTACATTCTTCTCCCCACTTTTCCACAAGTTTTCCAACTTTTGTGTATATTGTCTCTCCATCCTCAGTTATTAAATCTTGAATTTCTCCAGATGATTTATTAGAAGTCTTTACTAAACAAAAAATTCCTTTATTATATTCTTTACAATCCTCAACAAAAGGATTTACACAATCTGTACCCATATACGGATTTACTGTTAAAAAATCTACTCCAAAAATATCTACTTTTTCACCATCTATTATGTTTTTACCTAAATATGCATTTGAATAACCTTTTGATGTAGAACCAATATCTCCTCTTTTGGCATCTACCATAACTACCATACCTTTTTCCTTACAATAATCTATCATTGTTTTTAGGACTTTAATTCCCTCAATCCCATACATTTCAAAGTATGCACTTTGAAGTTTAACTGCAGGAATTATATCATATGTAGCATCTATTAAACTTTTACTATATTCTAGCATCGCATTGCACATACCTATTATATCTGTTCCATATTTGTTTTTTACACAATCTGGTACCATATCATATCGAGTATCAACACCTATAACTGTAGGATTATTTGTCTCTTTTATTTTATCTATTAAAATATCTATTGCTTTTTTCATTTTTCCTCCTATTATTTATTTTCATAAACTATTCTACCACCAACAACTGTAAACTCAACTTCACCTTGTAATTCTTTTCCAATCCATGGTGTATTATGAGATTTTGAAACTATCATTTCTTCTTTATAAACATATTTTTTATTAGGGTCAAAAATAGTTAAATCAGCTATTTTCCCTTCTGTTATTTCGCCTTTTCCCAATCCTAATAATTTAGATGGATTATAAGACATAAGTTTAACCATATCTAAATATGAAATATATCCTGGTACAACTAAATTTGTAATAGTAGCAGGTAAAGCTGTTTCAAATCCTATTATTCCATTTGGAGCTTTTGCTAACCCTCTAGCCTTTTCATCTGCTGAATGAGGAGCATGATCTGTAACTATACAATCTATTGTTCCATCTTGAAGGCCTTTTATAATCGCTAGTCTATCACTTTCGCCTCTCAATGGAGGATTCATTTTTGCATTAACTCCAGAATTCAAAACTTCATCAACATTAAAACTAAAATGATGTGTACATGCTTCACATGTAACATTTGCACCTCTTTGTTTTGCTGATCTTACTATATTTGCAGTAACTTCTGTACTAATGTGACATATATGTGTATGTAATTTGTTTTGCTCAGCAATTATTGCATCTCTTCCAGCCATAATTTGTTCAGCTTCAGGAAGTACACCTTCTACACCTAATTTTTCTGCAATAGGTCCTGCATTTATAGCACCACTTGCAACAGATTTTTCTTCACAATGTTCTGCAACAAAACTTCCAACAGCATTTGCTTGTATCATTGCATCTCTAATCATTTTTGAATCTTTTACAGGCATACCATCATCAGAAAAAGCTACAGCACCTGATTCTAATTGAGATTTAAAATCTACTAATTCTTCGCCTTTTTCTCCTTTTGTTACACTAGAATAAAAACGTACATTGCACAAATTAACTCTTTTTGCCTCATTTATAACTCTTTCTAAAATAATAGCGCTATCTGGTGTAGGATTTGTGTTTGGCATTGGACAAATTGTAGTAAATCCTCCCTTAACAGCGCTTTTTGAACCTGTTTCAATAGTTTCTTTATGTTCTCCTCCTGGCTCTCTTAAATGGCAATGCATATCTATCATTCCAGGCATAATATATAAATTTGTACAGTCAATTATTCTATCTGCATTCATGTTTAAATTTTTTCCAATTTTAGATATTTTTTCATTTTCAATATAAATATCTAAAACTTCATTAGTTTTTGTAGCATAATCAATTACAGTTCCGTTTTTTAATAATAATGTTGACATAATTACCTCCATAAATAAATTTTTCACATTATATCATATAAATATTAAAAAGTCTAGTAATTATCTAGTCCCTCATATTCAGTAAATCTAATTGTATAATTTACTAAAAAACTATTTAAGAATACTAAAAATTGTATGGATTCTAAAAAGCATCCATACAATAAATTGAATTAAAAATTTTTATTATATTTATTAAAAAAATTACTAGTCTTAGCCTAGTTTATCTCCGTTTTCTACTAAAAAGTCTGGCTTAATTAACACTACGCCTTGCTTGCTATATGTACCTAAAACTAATACTTCTGACATAAAATCTGCTATTTGTCTTGGTGGAAAATTTACTACTGCTAATACCTGTTTTCCTATTAAATCATCAATATTATACATTTCTGTTATTTGAGCAGAAGATTGTTTTATTCCTATTTCTTTTCCAAAATCTACTTTTAATTTATATGCTGGCTTTTTGGCCTTCTTGAAAATTTTAGCATCAATAATTGTACCTACTCTAATATCTAATTTCAAAAAATCATCAAATGTAGTCATAACTATATCTCCTATATGTAATACTAATCATATCTTTTATATAATCATTTTTCTTCATCAATAAATACTTTTCTAGGTTTTGCATTAACTACAAAAAATATTGATAAATATAATGAAATAATTGCCATCCAAACATAAGCTCTATAATATACTGATCTTCCTAAACGATATCTTGTTCCTAAAGGAAGTTCTCCACCATCTATAAAAATATATAAATATCTTTCAAAAGTATTTGGAAATTTTTTTATTTCATTATGTATAGCTTCCATTCTTGAATCAAATTTATCATCTTCTTTTGTAAGTTCGTTTATAGCATTTTGATTATTTTCTAAATACTCAATTAATTCTTCCTCATTATATTGTGAAAAATCATTATATTTTTCTTTAACTATCTTTTCTTCTGATGCTCTTAACGAAATCCCTATAACTATACATATAATAGAAAAAAATAAAAAAGTAATTGCCATTATTTTATTAAAAGTAAAATTAACTCCTTCTTCAGCCACCAAAAATGCATTTTTAAAACAAATAACACCTAATATAAATAACAATACTACTAACGTTCTTAGTAAAAATTCTCCTATTTCCGTAATATCTATATCTGAAAAATCTTTTATAAATACACTAATTACTATATATAGCAAGAAAAAATATGCTGGTATTAACATAACTTTAAAATACTTAGAATTATTATTCATTTTCAATATCATTCCTCTCTTTAAAACAAATCTATTTAGAGTTTAGCAACAACTAATACTAAAAATATTTTTCCATCACATACCATACAACTTCTTTTTTATTTAATTAGTGGATTAGCAAGTTCTAAATCTCCTAATTCTTCCTCAACTCCATCTTGATCATAATATTTTATTACATATTTTGCTACATCATTATCTACATTTTTTTGTAATATAAAAATGTCTTTATAATTAATTTGATTATCTTCTGTTAGTTTCGCACCTTTTCCATAATTACTTACTTGTTTAATATTATTAGTATTTATATAATATAAATCATCTCTTTTACCGAGTTTCACCAGAAATTTTCTCATTCCAAATATAAGTATATTGATTATTATCTTGATTATAGTTTGAATAATAATAATAATCTATTACTCCTTTTTCTGATAAATAAGAAATTGCCACATCTGAATTATATGCATCTTCTAATTTTACTTCAGATTTACTTTTGGATTCATTATAAACTGCCATATATTTTTCTTTAACTAATTCTGTTAATGTTTCTAATACCTCTGTTTTATCAAAACCGCTTTCAACTGAATTTATCTTTTCAACTACACCATCTCTACCTATTATAAAATGATAAACCCCATATGCAATTCCTGATAATATTAATATAGATATTATAAAAATTATAATATTGTGTTTTGTATCTCTATTCATCAAATATCTCCTTTATAATTACTGTATATATTCTATCATTTTTTAGACATTAATCAATAAGGATTTTAGCTTTTTACTCTAATATAACATTTTCTTTTCCAGCTAAAACATATAATTCATCTAAAATCCTATTATTTAAATAAATTGTACCACATGAAAGTTGTTTATCTTGTTCTTGAACAAAAAATTTTATATTAGAACTATCTCCTGCAAAAAACTTAATAAATCCCCTTAATTTTTCTTTTTTTATTTCATCGAAATCAGAAATTTCCACTATTACTTTATTATATGACTTTTTCTGAATAGTACTTGTTTCTTGCTGAACATCATCTAATTCTTTCATATAATTAACAACTACCTTTGTAGGTTCATCATCTCTAATACTAAGCCTTCCTTCTATAAATACTATATTATCCTCAAAAATCATATTATTATATAATTCAAATGCCCTATCAAAAATTAAAATATTTATAGTACCATATAAATCCTCTATTTCTACATTTGCCATTGTAGTATTTTTTTTAGTATATCTTTTTCTTACTTTTGTAATAACACCAGCAACTTTAACCATTTGTCCATCTTTATAATCTGGTGAATTACCATATTGTTCAATATCATCATTAATCTTAATTATATTTAAAGCATTAATATTAGTTATATTTTCTATTAATTTTCGTTGTTTTTCCAATGGATGTCCAGAAACATATACACCTAGCATCTCTTTTTCAAAATTCAAAAGCTCTAATTCTTCCAATTCACTTTTTTCTATAAATTCATACTTTTTACTTTCTTTTTCTTCTTCAGATTCATCTATTATATCAAACATAGAAACTTGATTTTTCATAGTATTTCGTCCATCTAAATTTACTAAATCCAATATATTTTCAAAAGAAGCTAATAATGTTGCTCTAGTTTTTCCAAATTCATCAAATGTTCCTGCTTTAATCAGACATTCCATACACCTTTTATTTATATTTAAATGTTTTGTTCTCTCGCAAAATGATGTGTAGTTTTCATATTTTCCATTTTTCTCTCTTTCCTCAACAATACCATCAATAATTGCTATACCAACGTTTTTTACATTTCCTAATCCGAATCTTATTTTTCCATCTTCTACTGTGAATTTAGTTTTACTATAATTTATACTTGGTTTTAAAATTTGAATTGCATTTTTTTTACATTCTTCAATATACATTGGAATTTTATCTAAATTTCCTAAATAACTATTCATTGTAGCAGCCATTAATTCAGATGGATAATATGCTTTAAGATATGCAGTCTGATATGATATAATTGAATAAGCTGCTGCATGTGATTTATTAAAAGCATATTTTGCAAATTCAGACATTTCATCAAAAATCATGTTAGCTGATTTTTCATCTATTCCATTTCTAATACAACCTGGTACTATAATATTTCCATCAGAATCAACTTGTCCATTTATGAAAATTTCTCTTTCTTTTGCCATAACATCTAGTTTTTTCTTTCCCATTGCACGTCTTACCAAATCTGCTCTTCCTAATGAATATCCTGCTAAATCTCTTACTATTTGCATAACTTGCTCTTGATAAACCATACAACCATAAGTAACTTTAAGTATTGGTTCTAATGATGGATGAGTATATTCTAAATGTTCAGGATCTTGTTTTCCTTTAATATATCTTGGAATTTGATCCATAGGACCAGGTCTATACAAAGAAACTCCTGCTATTATATCTTCTAAACAATCTGGCTTTAATTGTTTCATAAAATTTGTTATTCCTGGACTTTCAAACTGAAATATTCCATTAGTCTTACCATCTTGCCATAATCTATATACTTTAGGGTCATCCATTCGATCATCAAATTTTACATCTATTTTTCTACTATCTTTTACCAGATTTATACAATCATCAATAACTGATAATGTTCTCAAACCTAAAAAATCCATTTTAAGAAGTCCAAGTTGCTCTAACTGAGTCATATTATATTGTGCAACAGCTATTCCATCATTTACATATAAAGGCACATATGTGTCTACAGGATTTTTTGTAATAATAACACCACAAGCATGAGTTGAAACATTCTTAGGCATTCCTTCTAATTTTTTTGATATATCTATAAGTCTTTTCACTGTTTCATTTGTGTCATATTCATTTTTTAGCTCTTTACTATATTCCAAAGCTTTATCTAATGTAATATGAAGTTCAACAGGTATAAGTTTTGCTATTTTATCTATTTCTTGAAGAGATATATCTAAAGCTCTTCCTACACTTCTTATAACATTTTTAGCTGCTAATGTTCCAAAAGTTATTATTTGTGATACATAATCTTTTCCATATTTTCTTGTAACATATTCAATAACTTCATCTCTTCTTTCATCACAAAAATCAACGTCGAAATCTGGCATACTTATTCTTTCAGGATTTAAAAATCTTTCAAAAAGCAGTTGGTATTTTATTGGATCTATTTGTGTTATACCTATAGCATATGCTACAATCGAACCTGCTCCAGAACCACGTCCAGGTCCAACAGATATTCCAACTGATCTTGCATATGTTATATAATCCCAAACAATTAAATAATAATCTGTATATCCCATCTGAGTAATGATTTTCATTTCATATTCAACTCTTTGTATTACTTCAGGAGAAGGATTTTCTCCATATTTTTCTTTTATTCCATCATCACATATTTTTCTAAAATAATCTTCATGTGTTTTATATTCTTTTGGAACATCATAATTAGGCAATTTTGTAACTCCAAATTCAAATTCAAAATTACATTTATCTGCTATTCTAACTGTATTCTCTATTGCATCTGGCAAAGCACCAAAATAATTTGCCATTTCTTCTGGGGATTTTAAATAAAACTCATTTGTTTCAAATTTCATTCTATCAGAATCTGTCATTCTTTTTCCAGTTTGCATACAAAGAAGTATTTCATGAACATAGCTATCTTCTTTTTTTAAATAATGAGTATCATTTGTTGCAACTAATGGAATTTCCAATTGTTTTGATAACATTATAAGCTTCTGATTTACCATTACTTGTTCTGGAACTCCATTATTTTGAATTTCTAAATAATAATCTTCACCAAAAACATTTTTATGCCATAAAGCTATTTCTTTTGCTAATTCTAAATCATCATTTAAAATAGCTTTATTAACACTTCCTGCTAAACATCCACTTAAACAAATTAAGCCTTCGCAGTACTTTTCTAAACAACTTGTGTCAATTCTAGGTTTATAATAATATCCTTCTTTATATGCAATTGATACAAGTTTTATAAGATTTTGATATCCTACATTATTTTTTGCTAATAAAATAAGATGTGAATATTTATCATCTATTCCATGTTCTTTGCTAAATCTATCTCGTGGAGCAACATACACCTCACATCCTATAATGGGTTTTACTCCCTCTTCTTTACAAGCTTGAAAAAACTCAACAGCACCATACATAACGCCATGATCTGTAAGAGCAATTGCATTCATACCAAGTTCTTTTGCGCGTTTTGGAATTTCTTTTACTCTACACATTCCATCCAATAAACTATATTCACTATGAACATGTAAATGAACAAAATCTGGCATTATATATCCCCCTTTCTAATTTTACTGAATTATATAACAAAAAAGTCATTAAAACAAGTATAAAACACTTTTGAAAAATTATTTATATATTTACTTTTTATGTAAATAATGCTATAATGTCATTACTTAAATAGTATTTTTTTGATTGAGACTTCAGTAATCCACTTCGGATAAATTTTATATAACTATATTGGAGGTCAAAAGTATCAAAAAAGCTAAATAAAATTTTGGAGGTTGTTTATTCATGGACGAAGACATCAAAAAAACCATCAACCAATCTGTTGAAGAGCTAAAAATTTATCAGTCTCTTCAAAAAGATAAGGCTGCCCGGAAGCAAACAATTGTAGCTCTTGTTAAGGCAATTACAGATGCTACTACCATGCTTATTGAAAAAGAATGGATTTCTAAAACATTTCTTTTTGGAGAAGAAGGACTTTACGAACTCTCATTAAAAGAAAATGGAAAAGCAGAAAAACCAGACTCTTATATCATAGAGTATGAAAACTTTATGCATATATCTGAACTTGAAATTGGATACATTATCGAAGAATTGAAAAAGTTGTACCCTCTATCTAATTATCGGTTTGGTTATCACTATTACGGCTATTCCCTAAAGATATCCATTAATATTTAGCAAAAAACCCGCAACTACGATATAGCAGTTGCGGGTTTTTTATTAATCAACTATTTTTATAAGTTCTCCCATATTTTTCCCTTGAACTTTTGGTATACTTATAATTTCAAACCTTGAAATCTTATCTCCAAATTTTATTTCAACAATATCACCAACTCGAACTTCATAACTGGCTTTAACTATTTTACCATTAACAGAAATTCTTCCCATATCTGCTGCCTCATTAGCAACAGTTCTTCTTTTTATTACTCTACTCACTTTTAAAAATTTATCTATTCTCATAATTTTCTCCTTTTAATACATAACTTCAACTAAATATAATCCATGTGGTGGAAGGGTTTTACCAGCCTGTTTTCTATCCTTACTATTTATTATTTTTGTTATATCTTCAGGAGCAATCTTCTCCATTCCAACATCAACTAATGTACCTGCAATTATTCTAACCATATTATATAAAAATCCACTACCAGTAAGTTCAATTTTTATTCTATCTCCATCCTCTATAACCTCTGCTTTATAAATAATTCTAACACTATTTTTACTACTAGTTCCACTTGCTTTAAAACCAGAAAAATCATGTTCACCCTCAAAAAACTTTACTGCTTCTTTCATTTTTTTTACATTCAACTTTTGAGGAATATGAAATTCTAATTCTCTATATATTGCACTACCATATGGAGAATTGTTAATAATATATCTATACTTTTTAGATTTAACAGAATACCTACTATGAAATCTTTCAGGCATTTCTTCTGCTGATAATATTCTAATACTATTTTTTAATTTTGAATTTAAAGCAATAGGAAATTTTTCAATTGGAAATTCACTATTAATCTTAAAATTAGCAGTTTGCCCTAAACTATGAACACCTGCATCAGTTCTTCCAGAAGCAATTAAATCTACATCCTCTCCTGTAATATCTGCAATTGCTCTTTCTATCTCTCCTTGTATATTAAGTTTATCTGGCTGTTTTTGCCACCCATTAAATCCTTTACCTTGATATTCTATAACTATTTTAATATTTCTCATTACAATTCTCCATTTATATTTAGTTTTTTTATTTTTATCAAATTATATAATAGATTTTCAAAATTAAAATATTACATATTAATAAAAAACTGATATAAACTATTTTTTTATTTTTAAAAAAATAGACCATTATAGGTCTACTTTTTTATTTTTTTATTTTTTACTTTTTTTATTTTATTTTCAACAATTAAATTTTTAAGTAAGATTTTTTTCAAAACATCTTCTTTAACATCTGCAATTAAAGTACCATCTTTTGCTATTGAAATTTTTCCAGTTTCTTCAGAAACTATAACAGCAATAGCATCAGACTCTCTAGAAATTCCAATTGCAGCTCTATGTCTAGTTCCTAATTCTCTAGCTATATCATGATCATCAGATAACGGAAGCATACATGATGCAGCAGCAATTTTATTATCACTTATAATAACTGCGCCATCATGAAGTGGAGTATTAGGAACAAATATATTTACTAATAATTGAGGAGATATTTCAGAATCCATTATTATTCCTGTTGATATAATGTCTTTTATTTTTATATCTCTTTCTATAATTATCAAAGCTCCTGTTTTTTGTTTAGCTAATTCAACAGCAGCAATTACAATTCTATATATGTTTTCTTTAGCTTTATTATCTATATCATTATCTAATCCAAAAAACTTGCTAATAGGATTAGAGCCTAATTGTTCTAAACCTCTTCTTATTTCCGGCTGGAATATAACAATTAAAAAAAATACACCATATGTCATTATAGATGACAATATATAATTAAGAATATTTAATTGTAATAATCCACTAACAAATGTAGCAATTATCAAAACTAGTATACCTCTTAATAATTGCCATACTCTTGTGTTTTTTAACATTCTAAATGCTGTATATATTAAAAAACAAACAATTCCAATATCAATAATAGTTAGAACTAATTTTATAGGATAATCATATAAATTTTGAATATAACTAACAATAGTATTTTGATAAAAAAATCTAATAGAGTCTATCATGTTATTAAACATATCTTATCTCCTTAATAATATTTTATACAGCAAATAAATAATACAATAAAGTCCAACAAGAAGATCCTACAAAAAATAATATAATAAATATAGCTAAAAATCTAGTTAACCATTTTTTCATATCACATTCCTCTTTTCACTATAATTTCTTTCAACAAATTAATTATAACATATAGTTTTTTTTATTCAACTAATTTTATAAATATTTTTTAATAGCCAGTTAAAATTAAACAATATAAGAAAATTTTTCAATATTTTTCTCATTAATTATTTTTTGTGCGCTTTTATTAAAAACAATATCATGAGCTACAAAAAATTTCATTGCCATCTCTTTTCTAGTTTTACTTAACTCTGTAAATTGTTGTAAATATTGATAAAAATCTGTACACGAAAAACTATTTACTTTTTTGTATGCATTCATTGATTGATAAGGATATTTTTTAAATAAAAATTCAACTATATCTTGTATATTAGAATACATATTATCACAATCATTTGGTACTATATGTTTCATCTTCAAAGTTTTACATTTTTTTAAAATTTTATAATTACTTTTTTCTTTGTCAGACATATATTCAGATTCATCACGATCAAATCCTAACCCAGCTTCATTATCAAACATTGGGTATAAACTAACATAACCGATAATCTCCATCTTGAATCAGCATCCAGTTTCTTGTATTTCTATCATAATTTCCTAATTTGCAATCTAGCATTATCATATCTATATATTGTTGTTTTATATTTAGAAACTCATAATATGGTCTTTTTAATTCAATATAAACTTTATCAAAAATAGCATTAATACAAATATCAATATCTGCTATTCTTTTTTCGATAGGAACATTTAATTTTTGAAAATAATCTCTTATAAACCAGATTGGAATTATTAATTCATCATTTTCTTTTTTACAATAATAACTACTTACTCCATATTCATAATTTTGAGGATGAGATGGTATTATTTTTCTTTTTGTTAAAACTGCTTCACATCCATTTTTTATAGTTTTTCTCGCAATATGAGAACATATTACCTCTCCATAATCTATTGGAACAGAACACAGATTATTTTTAAATGCAAAAACATTTCCATTTTCTTTTTGATTTATATTAATTTTTGTTTTTCTAACATAAGTATAACAGTCTTGATAACTATCAATTAATTCATATTCATCCTCATCTAGAATTTCATATTTTATATCCATATACACATAACTTTCTTTTTGTTTATTTTCCAAGTAATTTTCTAATTGAAAATTTATACTTTCTGATTATACGAATAAAGCCCCTTAAGGGGCTTTCTCTATTTTAATTGTTTCATTACTTCTTCTGCAAAATTCTCTTCTTTTTTTTCTATTCCTTCACCTTTTTCAAATCTAGCAAATTCAACTATTTCAGCATCTTTAGATTTTAATAAATCTTGGACCTTCATACTTGAATCTTTAACAAATTCTTGATTTAATAAACAAATTTCTCCGTAAAATTTTCCAATTCTTCCTTGAACCATTTTTTCAGCTATTTCAGCTGGTTTTCCTTCATTAATAGCTTGAGCTTTTAATATTTCCATCTCTTTTTTAACTTTCTCTTCTGGAACATCTTCTTTACTTAAATATTCTGGTCTTGCAGCAGCAATTTGCATACATACATCTTTTGCTACTACTGAATCACCCTTAGTAAAGTTAACTAAAACAGCTATTTTTCCATCACCATGAATATAACTTTCAATCAAACCTGTAGATTCAAATCTTTTAAATCTTCTAATAGTTAAATTTTCTCCTATTGTAGCAATTTTTTCTGTTAAAACTTCATTAACAGTTTTGTCAGAATTTTTATATTTTAATTGTAATAAACTTTCCATATCTTTTGGATTTTGTTTTGCTACTATTTCAGCTACATCTAAAACAAAAGTTTTAAATTCTTCATTCTTAGAAACAAAATCTGTTTCTGAATTAACTTCAACAATAGCTCCTACCTTCTTATCTTCTGATACATAACTACTAACTAATCCTTCAGCAGCAACTCTTCCAGATTTTTTTGCTGCTTTAGCTATTCCTCTTTCTCTTAATAATTCAGCTGCTTTTTCCATATCACCATCTGTTTCTGTTAATACTTTTTTACATTCCATCATTCCAGCACCAGTTTTTTCTCTTAATTGTTTTACTAAGTCTGCAGTTATCATTTTTTAACCTCCTATTAAATTATTTTTTATATTACAATTTGGGCGGAGTTTAATAGCTCCGCCTATTTGTTATCTATTATTATTCTGCCTCTTCTTTATTAACTACTTCTTCCATATCTGGATTTTCTGTAGTTTCTTCTGCTACAGTCTCTTCAATTTCAGATGTAATTTCACTATCAACGCCTTGATTTCCTTCAATTACAGCATTTCCAATAACATCAGCGATTAATTTTACTGCTCTAATTGCATCATCATTTCCTGGTATAGGATAATCAACATCTTCAGGATTACAATTTGTATCAACTAATCCTACTATTGGAATACCTAATTTTTTAGCTTCTAAAACAGCTATTCTTTCCTTTTTTGGATCTACTACAAACATAACTCCTGGCATTTCTTTCATATCTTTAATTCCACCAAGATTTTTTTCTAATTTTTCCATTTCTTTTTTTAGACCAGATACTTCTTTTTTAGGAAGTACATCAAATGTACCGTCTTCTTCCATTTTTTCTAAATCTTCTAGTCTCTTAATTCTAGCTCTAATTGTATCAAAGTTTGTAAGCATTCCACCTAACCATCTTTGATCAACATAATACATACCACATTTTTGTGCAGCTTCTTTAATACACTCTTGTGCTTGTTTTTTAGTTCCTACAAATAAAATTGTTTTTCCTTCTTCAGCTTGATCTTTAACAAATTTGTAAGCTTCATCTAATTTTTTAGATGTTTTTTGTAAATCAATTATATGGATTCCATTTCTAACTTGAAAAATATATTCTGCCATTTTAGGATCCCATCTTCTTTTTTGATGTCCAAAATGAACACCTGCTTCTAGTAATTGTTTCATTGCAACTACTGCCATTTTAATTTCCTCCTTAAATTTTGATTTATTCCTCCACATATTTTCAAACATTTAACCCAACAATTTCTTGCTCAAGGATAAACTAAATATGTGTGCGTTTTAGAACAGTTGATATTTTATCACATAATTATTATAAAATCAAGCTTTTTTTGAACAAAGTATGAGTTTTTTATTTTGCGTAAAATTACAAAGTAATTTCCGGTTATGATATTTTAATACTGAAGTAAACTCTACACAAGTAATATATTGAATGA